>CAZYHE010000070.1:0-12468 GCA_964647225.1 uncultured Anaerolineales bacterium | reverse complement strand
ACCCCCGCGCAAAAAACGCCTGCACCGACTCGAACCGCATCGTCTGTTTGCCGCCCGGCAGCGTGCGGATGATCTTCGGGCCGTAGGTGGTGTTGGTGACGATGCGCGAATCGAGCACCGCGATGACCCCGCGGTCGGTCTCGGTGCGGATCAGCCGGCCCGCGCCCTGGCGCAGGGTGAGCGCCGCGTGGCTGACTTGCAGCTCATCGAATGGGTCACCCCCGCGCGCCGCGACCAACTGTTCCTGGCGTTGCAGCACCGGGTCGGTGTGCGGCAGGAAGGGCAGCTTGTCCAGGATCACCAGCGAGAGCGCCTCGCCGGGGATGTCCACCCCCTCCCAAAAGCTGCGCGTGCCGAACAGCACCGCCTCGCCGCTGGCCTTGAAGCGTTCGAGCATGTCGTGCCGGGTCAGCCCCTTGCCCTGGCAGAAGCACGGATAGTCCAACACCGGCGCCAGGCGCTCGTAGAGGTCGAGCATCCGTTTGCGGCTGGTGCAGAGGACGAATGCCCGCCCGCGACTGGTTTCCACCAGCCGCCGCACCTCAGCCGTCAACCGTTCGGCGTATTGCTCCTCGCCCGCGCCGTACACCGGGGCCAGGCCGTGCGGCGTGTAGAGCAACACGTGGTTGCGGTAGTCGAACGGGCTGGGGATGGTTTGCGCGGTGGTCGTGGCGTCCACGACGGTCGTGGACGCCACGACAGCCGGCGTCTGCGCCTCCGCCGGGAGTCCCTGGAGGCCGGCCCGGCGCAGGAACCAGCCCAGATCGCGATTGATGCTCAGCGTCGCGCTGGTGCAGATGACCCGCGGCCACGCGTCGAACAGGGTGCGTTTCAGGTCGGCGGCGACCTCCAGGGGCCGGTATTGCGCCTGGAGCTTGTCGGGGGTGCGCAAGTTCGCATCTTCGGGCAGATCGCAGTAGCGGATGGCGGTCTCCGGCTCCGGGTTCGCCAGGGCGCGGACGGTGGCGAGCAGCTCATCGGCGTAGAGCACCAGTGAATCGCGCTGGCCCTGCTCCTCTTTGTCTACCTGCCGCGTGGCGACCTTGCCCCGGATTTCGTTCAACCACTTGGTGAGCGCCAGGCCCTGTTGCAGCTCGCCGTGCAGCGCCCAGCGCTGGCTCCACCGGTCGGGGCGTTGCGCCAAAAGCTCCTGGAACAGCCCGTGGTTGCACTCCATCGCTTGCTGCCGGCTCTCGTTGTCGGCCGCGCCGGCCGCCAGCGGATGGTTGACCACCGCGGCCAGGGTCTCGTATTCCAGGAGTTGGGTCAGGGCGTTGATCGCGTAGTTTTCCAACTCGTGCGCTTCGTCAATGACGAGCACCGGCCGGATGGGCAACAACTGATTGTCATAGCGGAGCAGGCTGAAACAGAGCAGCGCGTGGTTGGTGACGATGATGTCGGCCGCCTGCGCGGCGCTCTTGGCGCGTTCGTAGAGGCAATCGCCGTACCGCGGACACTTGAGCCCTTCGCACGCGCGATGATCCACGGTGAACCGCTGGCTCTGCGCCGGGGTCAGCCCCATCTCCTCCACGTCGCCCGACCGCACCCGGCGCAGCCCGTCCTCGACCCGCTCCAGATCGCCGGCCAGCCCCGGCAGCCGCCGCTGGCCGGCGAATTCGTCCAGGCGGCGGACGCAGACGTAGTTGCTGCGGCCCTTCAGCAGGGCCGCCTTGAACGACCGCGGCGCGATCTTTGCCAGCGCGGGCAGGTCGCTGCGCCAGAGCTGGCTCATCAGCGCCTTGTTGGAGGTGCTGACGATGGACTTGGCGCCCGACCAGATGATGGGTACCAGGTAGGCGAACGACTTGCCGATGCCGGTTCCCGCCTCCAGGACGGCGTGATGGCGTTCTTGCAGCGCGTCGCGCACCAGGTTCGCCATCAAGAGCTGGCCCTCGCGCAGGCGATACCGCTCGCCCAGCACCCGCGATATCGCGCCGCCGGCCTCGAAGATCGGCTCCATCTCCGGGCAGATGATCGGACGTTCTGGTTCCGGCGCGGCCGGCGGCTCGATGACGTACTCGTCGGCGGCTTCGGCGGGGGCGACATTGTCTGATGCCGCAGACGCCGGCGGCGCAATCTGCGCCGCCGTTGGCGCACGCTGCGACCATACGGCGTGCCGGCCGACGACAGCGGGCGGTTGCGGGCCACCGGCCGGCGGTCGGCGGAGCCGCCACGTCACCTTGCCGGCGACATCGCGGGCTTGCTCCACCAGGATCTCGGCGCCGGGGTGGAAGTACGCCCAGATCTGCCGCCCCGGCGACACGGTGACGCGCAACTCATCGCCCGCGCCCCACGTGACCGTCAGCTCGCCGCTGGCCGGGTCGGCCGCCACGACGCGCGCATGGTAGGTTTCGCTGCTCGGCGCGGCGGCGCCACGGGTCGGTGAAGACTGGCGCGTCTCGGCCATGCGCAGCGCGGCGATCACCGTTGCGCCGTTGTGTTCCACCAGCAACGGCGTGCCCGGCAGCAGCTCCTCGGCCGGCTCCGGCACGATCAGCCGCCGGCTCACCGCCAGCCGCGTGCCGTTCGCCAGGCGCACGTCGTAGTGCATGCGGCCATCTATGTTATTGGCGCCTTCGACGACGCCGGAGGTGGTTTGTCTGGTCATGGTTGGGTTGCTCTGTTTTCGGATATGCCGCCACTACAAATCCATCTCAGTCATTTGTACCATTCTCCCCCCATTCGACCTTCCCAATGTCCGTTCTTGCCGTAGTATACCCCGTGACGCCGCGGCCGGCAAGCGCCAAACGCGGCGTATACCGCAAAAGGGTCGGTGAAGCGCGTCCCGCATTACACTATCGGCGCCCTTCGAAACACGGGGCGAAGAATGCAGAACATTGGGCGAACGATCCTTAACATAGGGCAGGCGATCCCCTAATCAGGACACGGTGTCCCCGATTGTGGGGAAGAAACGCCCCAACCAGGTAGGCACGTGCCTGATTTAGGGGAACTACTCCCCAACATTGGGCAATCAGCGCCCTATTTGGGGAACCCTTACCCAATATTGGGCAAACATCGCCCTATTTAGGGGAATTGTTCCCCAATATAGGAAAAGCATCGCTCTATTTGGGGGAACCCTTCCCCAACATAAGGCAAGTATCGCCCTATTTAAAGGAACTCTTCCCTAACATAGGGCAACCAGCGCCCCATTTCGGGGACGCTTTTTATAGCATTGGGCGGCCCGTCCCCAACCTTGTTGGGGCGCGCCCCACGGTCGCCGCCCCCGGATGGCCGGTGGGCCATCCGTTCATCACACATCAATTCACGCATGGAGCACCGATCAGATGCCAAAGCAAGCGTTTGCAGAACGTTGGCGCAATGGGGACGAGGCGGTGACGCGCCTGCGCGCTACGTCCAACGATCTGCATGCCGTCATGCGGCGCGGGGCGGGGTCGGCGAATGGATAGGGGATTGCTTCGCGCCGTCCAGCGAAAACCCTGCCGGACGCCGCGCGCAATGACGCGCGCGCCCAAACTGAAACGCACCCGCGATCATTCGCTCCGACGGCGGCCAAGTTTGCACAAATCGCCTCCAACATGTACACTGGCGTAAAGTTGCACGATGCCCCAACCCACGACTCGGAGATTTGATGGTTCATCCGCTCCTGGCGCGCGCCCTGGCGGACGGCGCGCCGATCATTGACGACACGACCGCGACATTCCTCTGGCAAGGCCCGTGGCCGCCCGTGGTGGCGGGAGATTTGAACGGCTGGGACACCCGCCATGCGCCCGCCGTGTCAGCGTGGCGCCGGGTCGCGCCGGGCTTGTGGGCCTACCAGGTCGAACTGCCGCGCGACGCCTACATCGAATACGCCTTCTTCGCAAGCACCGACGGCGGCGCGCGGCTGCCCGACCCGCTGAACCCGCGCGCGACTTCCAACGGGATGGGCGCGGACAACAACTTCTTCTACATGCCAGACGCGGCGCCGACGCCGCTGGTCGAACGACAAGCGGGCGTGGCCCGCGGGACGCTCAGCCACCACACGCTGGAATCGGGCTGGCTGCTGGCGAACGGCCGGCGCGCGGTCTGGCTCTATCAGCCGCCGGTGACGCAGCCGGCCCCGCTGGTGGTGGTGTTCGACGGCTGGGATTACCTGCAGCGCGGGCTGTTGGCCGAGATCGCGGACAACCTGATCGCCCAGGGGCGGATCGCACCCATCGCGCTCGCGTTCGCCGACCACGGCGGGCCGGCCCGCGGGGTCGAGTATCTGTGCAGCGAGGCGACGTTGCGCTTCGTGGTGGACATGGTCGTGCCGCTGGCGCAGGCGCAGCTCAACCTGGTGGACATCCGGGAGACGCCCGGCGCGTTCGGCGTGCTTGGCGCATCGGCCGGCGGCCGCATGGCGCTCTTCACCGGCCTGATGTGCCCCGAAATCTTCGGCCATGTGCTCAGCCAGTCGGGCGCATTCGGGATGGGCGACCGCGCATCGGTGATCTTTTCGTTGGTGCGGCATGGCCCGGTGCGGCCGCTCAAGCTCTGGCTCGATTGTGGCCGCTACGAATCGCTGCTCGAACCCAATCGCGAGATGCACGCGGCGCTCACCGCGCGCGGCTACGATGTGGTCTATCGCGAGTATAACGCCGGGCACAATGTCCCGGCCTGGCGCAACGCTGTGTGGCGCGGGCTGGAACAGCTCTTCGGCCCGCACGCGGCGTGAAAATGTCAATATCATGGAAGGGGGCTTCAATTGCGTAATCATCTTGAGGGTATCTTACGGCTGACCCGTTATCGGGAATTCATGTGGTTTGTAGTTGTGACCACGTGCCTGGGCGCCATCGCCGCGTATGGGACGGTGGACTGGCGGTTGGCGGTCGTGCTGCTGGCGAACGAACTGGCGGTCGGCTTTGCGTTCATGATCAACGATGTGGAAGACGCCGCCGATGACGCGCTCGACCCGGCCAAAGTGAACCGGAATCCGGTGTCGGCCGGCATCCTCGCCCCGCGCGCGGCCTACATCGCATCCTTCATCGTAGCGGCGCTCTCGGCGGCCCTGTTCGCCACGCTCGGCCGTTGGCCGTTCATCGTGGGCATGACCTGCCTGGTGATCGCCTTCCTCTATTCATGGCGTCCCGTGCGGCTAAAAGCGATCCCCTTCGTGGATCTGGTCTCGCACGCGTTCATGCTCGCCGGGCTACAGATGATTGCGAGTTATGTCACCTTCGCCACGGTGCTCGGCCCGCGTTTCTACTGGCCGTTGGCGATGGTGTTAGCGATCAGCGCGTATGGCGAGTTGTACAACGAATTGCGCGACCTGGATGGGGATCTGAAGGCGGGGGTGACGCACACGGCCAGCCGGCTGGGTGCGGATATCGCGCGGCAACTGGCGACGGCCTTTGCGCTGTTTGGGCTTTTTGCGGCGGTCGCGTCGCTCTTCTTCGTGCAGTTAGTCCCGCTGTGGGTGGTGGGGCTATCGGCGGGGGTGGCGGCGCTGCTACTCGTGCGGCCCGTGCGGCGCCAGCGTCGCGGCCGCGGCACCTTCGTGACCACGCAAGCGCCGTTCCACAAGCCGGTGGAGATCGGGGCTGCGCTGGCGCTCAGCGTGCGGGTGGTTGGCCCGGCGCTGAACACCCTCGCGACCAGCCTGATCAACACGCTGCTGCACTCGCCGCTCGGCCTGCTCGTGATGTCATCCCCCTGGACGCAGCAAGTCCAGCGGCTGTGGCAAATGCAGACCGAGTTGATCCTGCGGCTTTTCTGACCAGCGCGTTCGTAGTGACGACTTCAGTCGTTCGGTCAGCCGGGAGGCGACTGAAGTCGCGACTACGAACGGATCACTCACTCCTTCGACGTGTTGATCATCACCTGCGTCTTGTCGTCCGCGATCAGGATCGTAATCTGCGCGGTTGCGCCATCCTTGGTGAAGCTCAACATGCTGATCTCATCCGAAATCTCCGGTTCGCCTTCGGGCTGCCAACCGGCCTTCGCCATTTCCTTCTTGTAGAATTCGACCACTTCGGCCGGTTTAGCCGCGGTCTTGAAGGTGATCATCGGCCCGATCTGCGCTTTCTCCAACGCGTTGGGCATCACCGGCACGTCCACTTTGCCCTTCTCGCACAGTTCCGGCGCTTTGATCGTCAGCGGCTTGTTGACATCCAGCACCTCGAAGGTCCACGCGCCCGCGCCCGATGACTTAGAACTCGCGCCGAACATACCCGCCGCGCCCTGCCAGCTCATGGTGTCTTTGACCACATAGCCGCCGTCCTCGGCCACCCAAATCTCGCCACTGACGCGGCCGAACCCGGCCAGCGTGGCCGCTTTTTCGTCGTACTTGTAGTGCTTGGTCTTGATGCCGTTGACGGTTTCCCGGCCGACGTATTTCGCGTCGCTGACCCCACCGAACGTATTCGGCGACAGCAGGCCGCTGGCAAACGCATTGCCCTGGGCCTCGCCGGACATCATCATGCACTCCTGCGTCCCGTCATCATCCGTGGTCATGATGTATGACTCGTCGGCGATCTGCCAGAATTCAAACACGAGAAGCTTCTTGGTCTTCACATCGGTCATTTTGCTGCCCCAATGATGGGCCTTGCTCTCTCGGGCGACCTCCTCGAACCACTCCCAGGTGACGCTTTCCGTAACGCCGCCTTCGGTGGCCTTCCACTCGCTGCGCCAGCGCGACCGGTAGGTCTTGAGCTTGTCGAGACCGGCATCCCGGCTTTCCACCGAGAAGGTCTCGTCGGCGCCGGCGGCGGCCGGCGCGGATTTGGTCGCCGCGGCGGCCGGCTTCTCGGCCACCGCCGGTTTCTCGGCCGCCGCAGCAGCCTTCGTGGCGACCGCCTGCTGCACTGCCTGCCCAGCGGCCTTCTGCGCGGTCGCGGCCGCCTTCTCAGCCGTCGCCGCGGCCTTCTCGGTCACCGAAGGGCCTTTGCTCCCGCCGCAGCCGGCGAGCACGACCGCGAACAGCAACAGCGCGGCAAACACAAAATGGATTCGTTTCATGGATTCACCTCCTGAAAGATAGGGACGCACCACGCGCGGGAAAGTGACGGAGCGCGGGTAGCGTCGCCGAAATGGGATTCGCTCATGGAAGATACGAGAGTGAAGTCACCTGCGTCTGACAGAGGCATACCCCTGGCAGGATTCGAACCTGCGGCCTTATGCTTAGAAGGCATTCGCTCTGACCACTGAGCTACAGGGGCATATCTGATCCGATTTTAGTCCAGGCATGGCGGCTTGTCAAACCAGCGCCAGGGGCGACTCGGCCGCGGCGAGCGCGGCGAAGAAGCTGGGCAGATCGGGGTAGATGCGCTGCGACAGGGCGATGATGACCCAGTTCGTCCGCAGCGGCGAGATGGCGATCACCGGGACGCCGTGCAGGTAGGCGGCGTGCATCTCCATGGCCGTGCCCATGCTGGCGGTCGGCACGTAGGCGATCACCAGGTCGCTGGTCGCGGCGAGATTCACCATCGCGAAGAGGGTCTCGCGCGCCGACGCATCGTCGTATTCGACGCTGTTCGGGTGGAGACAGAACGGATCGGTGACCTCGATATCGGGCCAGCGCGCGGTGATCGCCGCCGCGATCTGCTGCCGGTAGCCCTGATCCACGATCCCCTTGCCGGGATTCGACGCCTGCATGACCCCGCCGATGAACACACGCATGACATGCCTCCAAGACGAAATGCTGAATGATGAGTGATGAATGATGAACCGGCATCCGCATATTCATCATTCATCGTTCAGCGATCATCATTCCAAATGTGTTTTCCACCACGCCCGGCAGCAGCGCGTACACCGGGCAGCCGATGGCGCGCTCGAAGTCGGCCTTGATGCGGAAGGTCGCGCGCCACTTGTCGAGGACATGCTCGTTGACCCCGCCGTAGCGCAGCGCCACGTCCAGCATCCGCTTTTCCATCAGCACGAACCCCTCAGCCATCGCCACCGAGTCGCACAGCAAGATCAACCGGTCGTAGTCGTCGAATTCGAGCTGCGCCAACGTCTCTTCGATGAAGCGCAACTCCTCCGGCGAGCAATCCCACGCGCCGAAGATCGCTTCGAGCCGCTTGATCGCAAAGGAATGCGTCAGGCAGACGCGGCCGGCATCCGCGAACCCCAGCCCCGCGAGATAGCGGTAGCCGTCTAGCACGTGGCGCATCCCCGTCACCCCCTCGCGGCGGCCGATGTCGTGCAGCAGCCCGACGATATAGGCGGCCTCCCCGTCGAGGTCAGGATGCCGTTCGGCGATCAGGTGCGCGGCCTGCGCCACCAGACGCGAATGCGCGACCCACGGGCCGGGGTTGCGGCCGGCCGCGTCGTCGAGCAGCGCGTGTGCCTGCTCGCTGGTTGGGATGCGTTTGGGTGGTGTTGGCACGGTCAAGAGCCTCCGGCAGCGAATCGAAAACCTATCTTACTGACAAACCCTCACCCAAGCAAATCCACCGCCAACGCCATCAGCAGCTTCGTGCGGAAGAGCAGCGTCGCGATCTCGCACGATTCGTCGGTCCCATGCACGCCGGCCGGGTGATTCAGGTCGGCGGCGGGGTGGCCGGGGCTGAAGCCGTAGGTGACGATCCCCAACGGCCGCACCAGCCGCGAATCGGTGAAGCCGATGGTGAGACCCGGCAGCCACGCGAGGTCATCCCGGCCGGCCGCGGCCGCGGTGGCCCGGCGGAGCGCGGCCGTCAGCGCGGTGTCGTAGGGCGAGGCGTTGGCAACCGCGGTCCAGACCAGCTCGTAGCTGGCGCCTTCGATGCCATCCAGCAGTTGCGCGATCTGCCGCCGCACGTAGGCTTCGTCCTGATGGGGCAGGGTGCGCACGTCGCACACGAGCGTGCAGGCCGCGGGCACGCTGTTCGACTTCACCCCGGCCGAGATCATGGTGGGCACGAGGGTCATGCGCGACATGCCGCGCACCGCCGAGCTGAGCTGCCGGCTCACCTGCGCCAGTTCGTCGGCCAACGCGTCCACGTTGGCCGGCGTGATCGGTTCGGCCCGGCCCAGGAGCGCGGGCAGATGGGCGAAGATCTCGGTGGAAACGTCCAACTCCGGCTGCCAGGCTTGCAAGCGGCGCAGCAGTTCGCCGAGCTTGAACGCCGCGTTGTCGCCCAGCCACGCGGAGGCCGCGTGCGCCGGCCGGCCAGCCAGGGTGATGCGCGCCTCCAGCCGCCCCTTCTCGCCGACCTGGATCGTGTAGGCCAGCCCGCCCGGCACGGGGATCGGCCCGCCGCCGCTCTCGTTGATGGCGTATTCGGCGCGGATCGTCTCCGGCGCGTGCTCGGCCAGCCAGCCGAAGCCGTAGGCGCCGCCCGTCTCCTCGTCGGCCCCGGCCGCCAGGATCAGGTCGCCGGCCAAAGTCACGCCCGCGCGGCGGAGGAAGATCAGCGCCATGATCTCGGCCGCGACCATGTCCTTCATGTCGGCCGCGCCGCGGCCCCACACGCGGCCTCCGGCCACCGTGCCGGCGAAGGGCGGGTAGCGCCACTCCGCGGGGTTTTCCACCGGCACCACATCGGTGTGTCCCATCAGCAGCAGTCGCGGGCCGCCGCCCTGCCCCGGCAGCCGCGCCACCAGATTGCCGCGGCGCTCCGCCGAGCAGAGGATCTCGGCCATAATCCCCTCCCCCGCCAGCCGCTCCTGCACATAGCGGCACAGGGGCAGCTCGTTCCCGGTCGGCATGACGCCGGTGTTGACCGTCTCGAAGCGGATCAGGTCCACCAGCAGCCCGACGACCTCCGCCGCGTGGGCATCTACCATTCCAAAGAGTTGATCCAATGTTGGCATCTTTTCCTCGCGTGATTTACTGATCGTCCTGGGCCAGCGCCAGCCGGTCGAGTGCGGCCAGGAAGTCCGCCTGGCTGACCGGCTTCTGCAGGAAGGCGTCGGCGCCCAGGGCCAGGGCCAGCGCCTCTTGCGGCAGGACGGTGCAAATGATAATCGGCACACCCGTGGTGGCAGGATCGCTGCGCAGTTGTGCCAGCAGGTCCCAACCGTCAATCTCCGGCATCATCACATCCAGGACGATGATGTCCGGGTCAAGCTCCTGCGCCAGCCGCAGGCATTGCCCCGGCTCCCGCGTGCCGATCAGGGAGAAACGCGAGCCGGCGGTGTATCGCTCGAGCAGTTGCAGGATGTCCGCGTTGTCATCCACGGCCAGCACGGAGATACGCTCCAGCGCGGGCAGGTTCAGATAGGCGACGAACGGCCCGCCGCCGGGATCGGCGCCCAATGTCAAATCGCCGCCGGCCACCTCGGCCAGACGCCGCGCCACCTCCAGGCTGCTCAGCTCGCGCTCGGCCAGCGCTGCGGCCGCGACAGACGCGCCCCCGGCGGTGATCGCCAGTTGCATCATCGCGCCGGCCAGCGTGACCGCCACCGTGACCGTGCCGCCGCGGCTGCGCGGGATGGCGATCCCCAGGAGGTTCAGCAGCGCGTGGCGGAGGGCGCCTTGCGGCGCAGCCATCCCGCGCGCGGCGTCGGCCAGGTCGCTCTTCAGCTCCACGCCCCACTGCCGCGCCAACGACCGCGCCAGATCGAGGGTCGCCGGGAGAAGTTGGCCCAGTTCGGCGGGCTTCTCCGGCGGCAGGTCGCGCAGCCACGCCGGCGCCTCGGATTTGGGTTTGCCGCCAGTCGTCGTCATTGCGAGGCCCGCCGTTGGGGCCGCAGCAATCCCGCCGCCCGGCGTCGTCATTGCAAGGCCCGCCGCTGGGGCCGCAGCAATCCCCGCGCCAGAGGAGATTGCTTCGTCGTAAAAGACACTCCTCGCAATGACGTTTGCGACGCCTGTTGCACGGCCCGCGGCAAGCGCAGCGGCCCCGGGCGGGTCGGCCGGCGCCGCAGGCGCGGCGGCCAGGCCGAATTGCCGCCAGAGATGACCGGCGAGCACCTCCAGCGCGGCGCGCTGCTCGCGGCGGAGCTGCCGGCCACTGATGCCCAACTGATCGGCCACCACATCGCGATCAAACCCGCGCACATAGCGGTAGGCCAGCGCGTCGTAGATCCGCCAGGCGCGTGACTGCGGCGGCTCGGTGGGGCTGGGCTGCAACGCCTCGATCGCCTCGGTCAGGATGCGTTGCAGCGCGGCCGACGCGTCGAACCCGCCGACGCCGAACAGGGCCGCCAGCGGGCTGCGGCGCAATTGGTCGGGGTCGTACAGGTGATGCAATGCGCTGCGCAGGCAGCCGACAAACTGGTCGAAGGTCAAACTCTCCAATGATCCTCCCGGGTGATGTCCTGCCATTATAGCCGCCCTTGCGCGGGACGCCAAGCGCGCAACACGGCCACTTTTCGGCCAAAACTCGGCCAAAAATTGCCCACACGGCCGCAACTTTCTGCTATCCTATGGTATCACCCGTCGTCACGATCCAATCCAACCATTGCGAGAAGATCATGCCCGCTCAACTCACCGCCGTGCCGAGCTACCTCGCCGCTTACAGCGACTTATACCGCCGCGATCCGCGCGCTGCGGCCTTGGCCTGGTTTGCCGACGCCCGCTTCGGCCTCTTCATGCACTACGGCCTTTACAGCATCCTGGGCCGCGGGGAATGGGCCATGTTCCAGGAGGCAATCCCGGTCGCTGAATACGAGCGGTTGTTCGACCAGTTCCATCCCGACCGCTTCGACGCCGACTTCATCACCGATCTGGCGCTCGATGCCGGGATGAAGTATATCACGATCACCACCCGCCACCACGACAGCTTTTGCCTCTTCGATACGCAGGCTTCCGATTACAACAGCGTCAAGTCCCCCGCCCGCCGCGATCTGATCGGCGAGTTGGCGCAGCAATGCGCGAAGAAGGGTCTGGGCCTCTTCCTCTACTACTCCTACTCGCTGGATTGGCGCCACCCGTACTTCTATCCGCGCAGCGATTTCCGCATGGCGCGGCCGGATTACGCGACCCCGGAGCCGAGCTACAAGTTCCAGACCGACGCCGACTTCCAGCATTATGTCACCTTCATGCACGCCCAGCTCCGCGAGCTGCTGACGAACTACGGCCCGGTCGCGGGCATCTGGTTCGACCCGATCATGGGCTACTACGCCCGCCCCGACCTTTTCCCAATCCACGAAACTTATGCTATGATTCGGCAGCTCCAGCCGCAGGCATTGATCTGCTTCAAGCAGGGCGCGACGGGGACCGAGGATTTCGCCGCGCCGGAACGCACCGGCTACTCGCTGGCGCAGCGCTGCCGGGAAATGATCGGTGAGGCCGCGGCCGAGGTGGCGCAGCGGGCGTGGGACGGCAACAAGGCCAAGCACAACGAGATTTGCGACACGCTCCAGCCCGGCGCATGGGGCTATCGCCGCGACGATGACGCCAAGCATCACACGCCTGACGAGGTGATCGCGATGTTGGACGCCGCGGCCGGCCAGAACTGCAATCTGCTGCTCAACACCGGCCCGCTGCCCGACGGTTCGATCCACGCGGAGGATGTCGCGACGCTGCGCGAGGTGGGGCGGCGGCTGGCGGGGTGACAGGGTGGCACGGTGACATGGTGACACGCTGATTCGTTGATTCTCTTCCCAGGAGTGAACATG
>CAZYHE010000069.1:10121-12668 GCA_964647225.1 uncultured Anaerolineales bacterium | reverse complement strand
TGGTGATCTACCTCACGAAGTACTTCGGCGAGACCGACGCCGCGGGTTCGTGAGCGGTCGTTCCATCTGACCCACCCCCATCCCGTTCGGCGCGTTTTGACATTTCGGCGCGGGTGTGATAAAAAGCATCCCAATGATGTTCGAGGCCTCGGCCTCTTTTTCTTTCCATTTCTCCAAAATCGTTTTTGCGCTGGCAGGCCCCAGCCCGCCTGATCTTGCCGGTCGAACTGATCGTGCGCCAATCCACAATCGGGAGTGGCTGAATGAACAGGAGTACCCGGTCATGGTAACCGTGGAAGCCGGCGGGTCGCTGCGCACACTCATCCCGCCGCAAACCACCCTGGACGACGTTCAGACGATCGGCGACGCCCTCCAACGCCTGCGCCTGCCGCCCGACGTCGCCCTGATCATCATGGTCAATGGGCGGATCGCGCACTGGACGACCCGCCTGAACGACGGTGATGCGATCCAACTCCTGCCGACCATCGGGGGTGGGTAACGCGGCCCCCAATCGTCGTAGCATAGCCCCTCGCGGGCGTCCTGAGGACGGGCACGAGGCCCGATGCTACGAAGTATGCACAGCCAATCCAACACCCATCGAGCAACTATAGACTATTTCCAAGAGGTGCAATATGAGCGTAGGAGCAACCTGGGGCAAGATCCTGCACGTGGATCTGACCACATCGAAAATCTGGACCGAAAATCCGCCCGATGAGCTGTACCTGAAGCTCGTGGGCGGCCGCGCGCTGGAAGCGTACCTGCTGCTGCGCGATCTGCCGGTGGGCGCCGACCCGCTGGGGCCGGACAACCTGTTGATCTTCGCGCCCGGCATCTTCCAGGGCACGAATCTACCGGGCGCGGGGCGGCACAGCGTCGGCGGCAAAAGCCCGCTGACCGGGGCGGTCGGCAGCGCCGAAGCGGGCGGCTGGTGGGGCCATGAGTTCAAGCGTTCCGGCTGGGATGCGCTGGTCGTCCACGGCCAGGCCACGGCCCCGGTCTACCTGTGGATCCACAACGACCAGGTCGAAATCCGGCCGGCCGACACCCTGTGGGGCCATGATGTGGCCGAAGTCGAGGACGCGATCCGCGTCGAGCTGAACGATCCGAAGCTGCGGGTGGCGCAATGCGGCATCGCGGGCGAAAACCTGGTGCTCGTCGCCAACGTCATCAACGACTACAATCGGGCGGCCGGTCGCAACGGCCTGGGCGCGGTGATGGGCAGCAAGAAGCTCAAGGCCGTGGCGGTGCGTGGCACCAAGAACGTGCTGCCGACCGATCGCAAGACCACGACCGCGCTGGCGAAGTGGCTGGGCGATAACTACAAGACGCTGTCGGCGTGGGCGCACGAGAAGGGCACGCCGGGCGGGCTGACCGGCCTCAACCGGGCCAGCGCGCTGCCCACGCGCAACTTCCAGGACCCCGACTTCCCGGACGCCGAGAGCATCGGTTGGGAGACGCTGCACACCAGCGTGCTGATCGGCCGCGACACCTGCCAGGCCTGCCCCATCGAGTGTAAACAGGTCGTCTCCTACGAGGGGCAGGATTACCCCGATTCGCCGGCGTTCAAGACGCAAGTCAAGGGCGAAGTGACCCTGAACAAAGTCTACGGCGGGCCGGAGTACGAGACCCTCGGCGCGTTCGGCAGTTCGTGTGGGGTGGGCGACATCGTCGCGGTCTCCAAAGCGAACGAGTGGACGGCGCAGTGGGGCCTCGACCCGATCAGCACCGGCATGACCATCGCCTATGTCATGGAGTGCGTGGAGCGCGGCTTGCTGACCGCGGAGATGACGGGCGGTTACCTGCCGAAGTGGGGTGATTCCAAAGATATGCTCGAAGGCGTGGACATGATCGCCCATCGCCGCGGCTTCGGCGATATGATGGCGCTCGGTTCCAAACGCATCGCGGCCTGGATCGGCAAAGACGCGGCCGACTACCTGGTGGAGGTCAAGGGCCAGGAACTCCCGATGCATGAGCCGCGCCTCAAGGCCGCGCTCGGCGTCGGCTACGCGACAGCCCCGGTCGGCGGCGATCACATGATGAATATCCACGATACCGGCTACGCCGCGCCCGGCGGCGGGCTGGATCGGGTCAACGCGGTCTACAAGGTCGGCCCGCTGCCGCCTTCCGATCTGGGCACCGAGAAGATGACCCTCTTCTATTATGAGGTCAACTGGCAGCACTTCCAGGACTGCGCCATTTCGTGCATGTTCTACCCGTACAACTACGTCCAACTGGCCGATGCGCTCAGCGCGATGACCGGCCACGAATACACCGCCCAGGACATCCTGGATGTGGGCGAGCGCGCGCAGCAACTCTGCCGCATCTTCAACATGCGCGAGGGGTTCACGGAGAAGGATGACCGGATGCCCAAACGGGTGATGCAGGCGTTCAAGAGCGGGCCGCTGGCGGGGGTGGAGATCACCGAAGAAGCGTTCCACAATGCGCGCCAGACCTGGTACGGCCTGATGGGCTGGACCCCGGAAGGCGTGCCGACGCAGGAACGGCTGGCGAAGTTGGGGCTGACGGAGTTGTTGGAGACGAAGTAGG
>CAZYHE010000069.1:4056-10021 GCA_964647225.1 uncultured Anaerolineales bacterium | reverse complement strand
TCCGCCGCGAAGGGGACAAGCTGATCGTCGGCTGTCCCGATTTCGAGCCCAAAGGCGATCCGCAGACGGGCGACGAGATCATTGACCTGAACCAGGTCGGCCGCATCTTCGTCTTCGGCGCGGGCAAGGGGGTGCAGCGACTCGCCAGGGCCATCGAGGATATCCTGGGCGACCGGCTGACCGGCGGCCACGTGGTCGCCAAGCACGGCGACGACGTGATCTGCGAGCGGATCGGCGTGACGCACGGCGCGCACCCCGTGCCGGACGAAGGGTGCGCGCTCGGCTGCCAGCGCATCCTCGAGCTGTGCCGGGGCTTGACCGAAGATGACCTGGTCTTCACCCTCGGCACGAACGGCTTCTCCGCGCTGCTGACCCTGCCGGCGGATGGGATCAGCATGGATGAGGTCCGCCAACTCACCTACATGATGCAGATCGAGCGGGGCGTCCCCACCGGCGACCTCAACCCGATCCGCAACCACATTGACCAGATGAAGGGCGGTCGCTTCGCCCGTGCCATCCAGCCGGCGCGGGCGATCCACATCGTCGGCATTGACCCAAGCTCGTATCAACAGGTCATCTATCGCAACCTGTGGCTGCACAGCCTGCCCGATTGCACCACCTTCGCCGATGCGAAAGCGATGCTCCTGAAATGGGATGCCTGGGACGCCGCGCCGGCGTCGGTGCGGGCGCACATCGAGCGCGCCGACCCGGCCGACGAGACGGTGAAAGCCGATGAGTTCCTGAAATCACGTTTCCGCATCTTCGGGACGATGCCCTACAACCAGAGCATGATCCCGACCGCGCAGAAGAAGGCGGCTGAGTTGGGCTTCAAGCCGCTGTGGCTGGCGCTCGATCTGCGCGCCGAAGCCAAAGACGCCGCGCATGTCATGGCGTCGGTCGCCAAGAGCATCGAGACGCTCGGCCAGCCGGTCGAGCCGCCGGTGGCGCTCTTCAGCACCGGCGAGCTTTTGGTCACGGTGGGGCAAGAGCACGGGATGGGCGGCCGCAACCAGGAGTATTGCGTGTCGGCGGCGCTCGACATCGCGGGCAGCCGCAACATCTTGATGGCGTCGGCCGACTCGGACGGCACCGACGGCCCCGGCATCCAGTTCAGCGATGAGCGGCTGGGCACGTCCGGCGTCACCTGCCTCAACGGCGGCATCGTGGATGGCGAGACCGCGCGGGAGGCGAAAGAGCGCGGCGTGGATCTGGTGGCGGCGCTCAAACGCCACAACACCTCCCCGGCCCTCTACGCGCTCGACAGCGGCATCGTCGCGACGCAGAACATCAGCATCGGCGACTTCGGCGTGACGTTGGTGTTGGGGCGGCGCGCGGGGGCGTGGTCGGTGCGATAGGTTTACTCATGTTGGCGAGAGAATCCAGGGACACAGATTGCGCAGATGAACACAGATCAGATCAAGAATCCATGAAATCTGTGTAATCTGTGTCCCGATTCCCAAATAAAAGACGAGGGACTCATCATGCGCAAAAACAAGTTTCGTGAGCTGCTGAGCGCCGGGAAGCCAACGATCGGCACCCGGACGATCAGCGTGTGGCCCGAATTGGTCGAGGTGATCGGCCATACCGGGGCGTTCGATTACGTCGAGTTCGTCGCGGAGTATGGCGACTATGACCTGCACGACCTGGAGAACTATGCGCGGGCCGTGGAGCTGTTCGACATGTCGTGCATCATCAAGCCCGACCAGCAGAACCAGGGCTGGGTAGTGCAGCGAGCCATCGGCGCGGGGTTCCAGGGGGTCAACTTCGTGGACTGCCGCTCGGCCGCGGATGCGGCGGAATGCGTGCGGATCGTCCGCCCCGAAACGCCGGCCGACGGCGGGATCAACGGCTCGGCCCCGCGGCGCTTTGCGCTGATGGGCTACGGCGGATCGCCGGCTTACGCCCAGGCGATGCGCGACGTGATCGTGATGATCATGATCGAAAAGAAGGGCGCCGTCGAGAACCTGGAAGAGATCCTGTCGGTTCCTGGCATTGACATGGTGCAATGGGGGCCGTCGGACTACTCGATGAGCATCGGCCACGGCGGGGAGCGGAACCACCCGGACGTGAAGGCCGCGGAGAAGAAGGTGTTCGAGACCGCGCTGAAGATGGGCGTCCAGCCCCGCGCCGAAATCAGCACGGTGGACGAAGCCAAGCGGTTCCTGGACATGGGCGTCCGCCACTTCAACCTGGGCATGGATATCTTCATCCTGCACAACTTCCTGAAGACGAACGGCGATGCGCTACGGAAGGTCGTTGGTGAATAGCAAATTGCAAATAGCGAATCAGCAAAGCGGAATATGATCTTCGCGGAATGCAGATTTGCGGATTTGGCAGATTTCATCAATTCACGCACCATTCCAAACACACTCAGCAAGGAGACACGGAGATGACACAGAAGATGAACCGTCGGAAGTTCCTGGCCCTGGCTGGCAGCGTGGCCGGGGCGGGTGTCGTGGCCGCTTGCGCGGCGCCCACACCGCAGGTGATCGAGAAAGTGGTCACCCAGGTGGTCGAGAAGGAGAAGATCGTCGAAAAGAAGGTCGAGGTCATCCAGACCAAAGAAGTCATCAAAGAGGTGCAGAAAGAGGTGGTCAAGCAGATCACCCCGACGCCGGGGCCGAAGCTGACCGTCTGGATCCCCAAACACTTCATCCAGGTAGCGAACGACTTCTGCACGGACTCCATCCTGTTGGCGGCCGCGCAGAACGGCTTCTCGGCCGATGTGCAGGCCTTCCCCTGGGGCGAATACAACCAGAAACAGGCGGCATCCATCGAGGCCAAGAACACGCCCGACCTGTGCCTGGGTGTGGACACCGTGCGCTATCAAGCGCTGGGTGTCCTGCAAGATGTCGGTGATGTCTTCAAAGAGGTCGGCGACAGCGGCGGCGGTTTCTTCCCCGACCGGATCGCGCAATCCACCATCGGCGGCAAGGTCTATTCCGTGCCGTTCCATGCCGAGCCGCAGGTGATGTACTACCGCAAGGATGTGCTGAAGGAGCAGGGCCTCGAGAAGCCGCCGGTCACCATGGCGGAGTTCCTCGATTTCGCCAAGAAGGCGACCCAGCCCGACAAAAAAATCTGGGGCTGGGGCAACACCTTCAGCAACGCGCCGGATGGCAACAACAGCTTCTACCCGTGGATGTGGGCCTACGGCGCACGCATGCAGGACAAGACGGGCAAGATCACGGTCAACAGCCCGGAGACGCTGGAGGCGCTGACCGCCTACTGCGACATGTACACCAAACACAAGGTCATGCCGCCCGGCGCGACCGGCTGGGATGACACTGGCAACAACAAGGCATGGCTCAGCGGGCAGATGGCCTCCATCTTCAACAGCGGCAGCATCATCTGGACGATGCGCACCACCGACACGACGCTGCTCAACAACACGATGTTCGGCCCCGTGCCGGGCAAGGACAAGGAAGGCGCCAAGGGCCCGTCCACCTTCAGCGGCGGCAACTTCTACGGCATCTTCACCTTCACCAAGTTCGCCGAACAAGCCAAGAAGATGATCAAGGGATCGCTCTCGCCGCAGCGCTACCCCGGCCAGATGAACGCCGCGAACGGCATGTTCTACCCGGTGATGAAGAACTACATCACCGCCGATATCTACAAGAACGATCAGTGGAACGCGCAGGTGGTCGAGTTGACCAAGGTTGCTCGGAACGCCTTCGATGAAGGTGAGCCACAGGCGTGGATCGGTGAGGTCGGCGCGCAGTGGCTGATCTCGCAGATGACCAGCAAGGTCGTCGTGGATGGTGCTGATCCCAAGAAGGCCCTGGACGAATTCGAGAAGAAGGTCATCGAGATCCAGGCGAAGTACAAGAAGTAACAGAACCTCAAACACACCGCGGATTTGAGGCTTTGGCCGGTTGCGAGGTTAACGGGAGTGACCGGCCGAGGCCTCGAATCCGTCGGGGTACGGCAGCCACATCGGAGACTGAACCACAACGCGAAGGAGCGAAGGCATGGCAAATACAACCACGGGAGCGATCAAACACAGGCCACGTCGCATCAGCGAGCAGACCCTCCTCGGGTGGCTCTTCCTGGTGCCTGCGTTTGCGGTGCTGCTGGTCATGGTGGGCTATCCGGCGGTCTTCGGCTTCTGGTATAGCCTGAACAACAAGATGTTGGGGATGCCGAAGTTCGATTTTGTGGGACTCAAGAACTATATCAGCATCATCAATAACCCGGATATGCTGATGGCCTATGTGCGCAGCTTCACCTTTTCGATTTCGTCGGTGGCATTCAAGTTGCCCATCGGCCTCGGTGTGGCCTTGCTGCTCAACCAAAACTATCGCGGCCGCGGCCTGACGCGCGGCATTGTCCTGCTGCCCTGGGCGCTCCCGCTGATCGTGGGCGTGCTGATCTGGACCTGGATGTACAACGACCTCTTCGGCGTGATCAATTTCCTGCTGATGAAAGTGCAGATTACCCAAGAGCCGCTGTACTTTTTGGGCACCAAAGCCCTCGCCATGCCTTCAGTCGTCGTGGTGAACATTTGGCGCGGCTTCCCGTTTTTTGCCGTCAATATCCTCGCCGGCTTGCAAAGCATCCCCGACGAGCTTTACGAAGCGGGCCGCGTGGATGGCGCCAACCGCTGGCAGCTTTTCACCAACATCACTTTGCCCGGCTTGCGCACAGTGATCCTTGTCACCACGCTGCTTTCATTCATCTGGACGACCAACGACTTCACGACGGTCTATGCCCTGACTGGCGGCGGGCCGGGCACGGCAACCATGACCTTTCCCGTGCTGACTTGGAAGACCGCTTTCATCGGCTTTGAGTTGGGAAAGGCAGCCGCCATTCCGATCTTGCTGATGCCTATCTTCATCGTCCTGATCATCTTCTTGACCCGGACTGTGACCCGGCAGGAGGTGAACCGATGAGAATCGGCCTGCGCACGCAAAAACGCCTGACCAAGGTTGTCGTGGTGTTCTTTCTCGCCATCGTCCTTCTGATCGTGCTCTTTCCGATCTATTGGATGCTTCTCACCGGCCTCAAGCCAAACAAGGAGCTCTATCTGCCGGAGCCGACCCTTTGGACATCCAATCCGACGCTGGAGCATCTCTTCAACCTCTTTGAACGGACCGCCTATGCCACCCAGGCGCGCAACAGCCTCTTCATCTCGAGCGTGACGACCTCGCTCGCGATCGTCGTCAGTGTCCTGGCGGGCTACAGCCTTTCGCGGCTGCATTACCGGGGACGCGATATCATGGCGTCGGCGATCTTCTTCGTCTACCTGATCCCTGGCACCTTGACGCTGATCCCGCTTTACGTCTTCATGAACCAACTGGGGCTGCTCAACAGCCTGACGGTGCTGATCCTGGCCTCGCTGGGCGGGACGATCCCGTTCTGCACCTGGAGCTTGAAGGGCTATTTCACGACGATTCCGATAGAATTGGAAGACGCCGCGGTGGTGGACGGCTGCAACCGGCTGCAGGCGCTTTATCATGTGATCTTGCCGCTGGCGGCGCCCGGCATCGTCGCATCGGGCATCTTCGCCTTCACCCTCTCGTGGAACGAGTTCCTCCTGCCGCTGCTGTTCAACAACAGACACGAGCTATGGACGCTGCCGGTCGGCCTGCAAACGCTGATCTATGGCGACGTCTTCATGTGGGGCGAGATCATGATCGGCGCGTTCTTGATGAGCATCCCGGTGCTGATCCTCTACACCGTGTCGCAGCGGTTCGTGGTCACGGGGTTGACGTCCGGCGCGGTCAAGGGGTGATGGGTTTGGGTGTGAAGCGGCGATGTGCTAAACTGACGCTGTCTGAAAGATCATCATTCACCGGAACGATGAGGCAATGCATATTCAACGCGTTATCTGGCTACCTGAAATCGAAGACAAGCTGGCTCGCAAACATCATGTGCAGGTTGACGAGGTTTATGCAAGAAAGTAGAGTTAGCAGCATCTCCAAGTCGCGTACGCTCGAAGAAATGGCTGACTTCTGGGATACGC
>CAZYHE010000069.1:0-3956 GCA_964647225.1 uncultured Anaerolineales bacterium | reverse complement strand
AGCAGCATCTCCAAGTCGCGTACGCTCGAAGAAATGGCTGACTTCTGGGATACGCACAGCCTGGCCGATTTCGACGAGCAAACCTACGAAGTCGAGATGACCTTCGACCCGGCGGCGCGACGCGCAGTGGTGACTATCGAGCCAGAGCTAATGGCGGATATCTCGAAAGTGGCGCAGAAACGAAAGGTAAGCAGTCAGACATTGATCAACGTCTGGCTGCGGCAGCAGGTTGATCGCGTTGCATCGCCTGCAGCGACTGCGTAACCCTGAGTTGATTCTGCCAAGACGTTGTATGACGACACGTTGCCTGGGGGTTTCGGACAAAGTGGCATCCGAGACCCCTTATTATGTCCGCAGAGGAGTTAACGCATGAAAGTCCTATTCGGCCCCAACATGATGGGCCTGGAGAAGGGGATCCCTGCGCTCAAGCAGGCGTATCCCACGATCGAATTCGTGCATTGTCCCGACCAGAAGGCGCTCGCCGCTGCGATTGCCGACGCCGAGATCTACATGGGACACATCAACCGGGAAGTGTTCCTGGCTGCCAAGCAGCTCAAGTGGATCCAGTCCCCCAGCACCGGGATCAACTACTACTTGAACATCCCGGAGTTGAAAGACGGGCCGTGCATCCTCACCGGCGCGCGCGGCACCCACGCGGCCTGTGTCGCCGAGAGCGCCCTGGCGATGATCCTGGCCTTCACGCGCGGCATCCGCGAGAGCATCCAGCTCCAGCCGCAGCACAAGTGGGCCATGCGCGAGGTGCGGTCGAAGCTGCTGGAGCTTTCACGCCTGACGATGGGCATCATCGCGTTCGGCTCGATCGGCCGGGCGCTGGCGAAACGGGCGAAGGCGTTCGACATGCACGTGATCGTGGCCGACGCGTTCCCATCAGCCCGGCCCGAATTCGTGGATGAGATGTGGGGCATGGGTCGGCTGGACGACCTGCTGCGCCAGTCGGACATCGTGGTCGTCGCCGCGCCGTGGTCGCCCGAGGCGCAGGGGATGATCGGCGCGGCGCAGATCGCCCTGATGAAGCCCACCGCCATGCTGGTCGGCATCTCACGCGGCGGCATCATTGACCAGGGCGCGCTGGCCCAGGCCTTGCGCGAGAAAAAGATCGCGTGCGCCGCGCTCGATGTCTTCGAGCCGGAACCGCTCCCCGCGGATAACGAGCTGTGGGATATCGAGAATCTGCTGGTCGCCTCACACATCGCCGGCGGCACGCAGTACGAGGCCGAGTATTTGCTCGAAATCTTCAACGAGAACCTGGGCAAGTACTTGCGCGGCGAGTTCCCCCTGCGCAACCAGGCGGACAAGCAAAAGGGGTATTAAGGCAATTAGGAATCCGTCTGGACAGGATGTACAGGATAGACAGGATCATCCGATTCTTACCTTGTTCATCCTGTCTGGCTCGGCGTGGTGGGCACGAAGCGATTGGCGTTGGTGTCTCATGCAGTGTATG
The DNA here is from genome assembly GCA_964647225.1 of uncultured Anaerolineales bacterium. Classification (GTDB taxonomy): domain Bacteria; phylum Chloroflexota; class Anaerolineae; order CG2-30-64-16; family CG2-30-64-16; genus CAZYHE01. The sequence goes on along the minus strand of CAZYHE010000069.1, from coordinate 2,494 downwards.
ATGGTTCGCAGGAGGAACCATATGAAGCAGCGTGTGACTCTGGCTCTCCGTGAGGATACGGTCGCCTATCTGGATCAGATCGCCACACAGGAATCCAAGAACCGCAGCATCATTGTCGAACAAATACTCGTGGATTATATGCTCGATCGTAAGCGCGACGAGTTGGCGCGCCAGGCGGCTGAATTTTTCGCAACACCTGAAAGCCCTGCGAGCAGGAGGAAAGGGCTGACTGGCAGCGCCTCGCAATGGAAGGTATAAAATACGGGTGACAATATGAATTCGATCATCCGTGTTCTTTTCTATCCGTGAGGTTTTATCAAAGGCATCATCCATGACTTCAACATCTGCTTCAATCGTCGAAGATCGCCTCGCACAATTGGCGACCGTCTTCCCCCACTGGGAAAAGACCAAAGACCTGATTGACAACCTGCTCGACATCACGCTGAACTACCGGCAGAGCGGGCATCCGGGCGGCTCCCGGTCGAAAGTTCATGCGCTGGTGACGCTGCTGCTGAGCGGCGCGATGCGCTGGGACATCCGCAGCCCGGAGAAACGCTTCGGCGACCGCTTCGTGCTCGTCGCCGGTCACACCATCCCGTTAATCTACTGCACGATGGCGGTGCTGGATGAGGCGCTGCGGATCAAGTTCGCGCAGACGGGCGACGAGAAGTATCGGCTGCGGCCCCAGCGCGCGGTCTTCTGGGAAGACCTGCTCGGCTTCCGGCGCTGGCATGGATTGCCCGGCCACGCGGAGATGGCGGGCAAGACCTTGTTCCTGAAGGCCAACACCGGCCCCTCCGGCCACGGCAGCCCGGTCGCGGCCGGCGAGGCGTTGGCGCTGAAGCGTGCGGGCGCCCCCGGCGTGCAGGTCTTCGCCATCGAGGGTGAGGGCGGGCTGAGCACCGGCGTGACGCACGAGACGATGAACTCGGCCTACGGCCTGGCGCTCGACAACCTGCACTACCTGGTGGACTGGAACGACTTCGGCATCGACGCGCACTCGGTCGGCGCGGTGACCTACGGCACGCCCGAAGATTGGTTCGGCAGCCACGGCTGGCGCGTCTACGGCGCGGAACAGGGCAGTGAATGGGAACCGCTGGCGCGGGCGATCCTGGGCATGACGACCGACGCCGACCCCGAAAAGCGGCCGTCGGTGACGTGGTTCAAGACGCGCAAAGGCCGCGGCTATGGCAAATACGACTTCGGGTCGCACGGCGTGCCGCACGCGCTCAACAGCCCGGCGTTCTGGGAGACGAAGAAGCCGTTCGTCGAGAAATATGACGTCCAGTTCGCCAACTTCGGCGGCCCGGCCCCGGTTGATCCGGCCGCGCTCCAAGAGGAGTGGCGCGCGAATCTCCAGGCCGTGATGGATGTGCTGCGCCGCGACCCGGCGTTGGTAGACTACCTGGCCGACACGCTGGTCAGCCTGGGCGACGCGGTGCCCGACGACCTGCCGACCTTCCGGCTGGGCAAGCGCGGCAATCCGCTGAACGACCGCAGACTATTCGACTACCAAAACTATCCGACTGATCTTTATCTCGCGCCCGGCAAATCGGCCGCCAACCGCAACGCATTGGCAAAGTGGAGCGCGTGGATCAACGCGTTCGGCGCACGGGAATACGGCCGGCCGATCTTCATCGCGTCGTCGGCCGACCTGGCTGGCTCGACCAACATCAGCGGCTTCGCGGAGGCCTACGGCGACTTCAAGGGCTACGGCTGGTACGAACGCGTGGGCAACGATGAGGGCGCGCTCCTGCCGCAGGAGATCACCGAGTTCGCCAACGCGGGCATCATGGCCGGGCTGGCGGGCGTGAACTTCTCCCGCACCCCGGAGCAGGAATTCGACGGCTTCTGGGGCGCCAGCTCGACCTACGGCTCCTTCTCCTATCTGCTGTACGGCCCCATGCGCCTCTTCAGCCAGCTCGCCCAGGATTGCGACCTGAAGGTGGGCAAGGCGCTGTGGATCGCGGGCCACTCCGGGCCGGAGACCGCCGAGGACAGCCGCACGCACTTCGGCATCTTTGCGCCGGGTGTGACCCAGCTCTTCCCGGAAGGCCGGATCATCAACCTGCACCCGTGGGAATACAACGAAGTGCCGGTGCTGCTCGGCGCGGCGCTGGCGACCGATGTGCCGATCATCGCCCTGCACCTGACCCGGCCGCCGATCACCATCCCCGACCGGGCGAAGCTGGGCATCCCGTCGCACTTCGAGGCGGCGCGCGGCGCGTACGTGATGCGCGATTACAAGCCCGACCGGCCATGTGATGGCACATTCATCGTCCAGGGCACGAGCGCAGTGAACGGCATCATTCAGATCTTGCCCAAGCTGGATGAGTTGGGCCTGAACGTCAAGCTCATCTGCGCGACGAGCCATGAGCTGTTCGCCATGCAGCCAGAAGCGTATCGAGAGCAAGTCATCGGCCCGGCCGACCGGGTGAACTCGACCGTCATCTGCACGCAGGCGCGGCTCACCATGCGCCAGTGGATCCTCAAC
>CAZYHE010000068.1:10119-12670 GCA_964647225.1 uncultured Anaerolineales bacterium | reverse complement strand
GGATTAAGGGAGTGAAAGTCCCCCCTCCCCTTGCGGGAGGGGGTTAGGGGTGGGGTGATGAAAATTTTGATATTATAAAGGATTAACACGATGACACTTGATACATACTTGCAATGGCTTGGTGGAAAACCGCCAGGTCCGCAATCGGCACAGGCAGGTTCTTGCTGGCGATTCAAATTGCCTCTGGCTGACACTGGCAGTTTGCCGGTCTGCCAATATACATCGGAGCTGTTCAAACACTGCGCGCCCGATCCCAAGGCAGGACCATTGGAATTGATTCTGAACCTGCCACCGGATATCGGGCCTGGCATTTATAGCGTGATGTATTCAGTTGATGTACAGCCAGCCATTAACGGACAGTTTCTGCTGAAAATTCTGCCAGCCAAACCGGTAAACGAAAAACCCGACATGCTGCAAACAGACCCAGAACCATATCAATCGGCAAAGCCGAAAACTACCAAAAGTCCCCAAATCGGTCAGCCTGATCCAAGGGCTTATGGTTTGCAGAAGGTTTATCGGATCACGGTCAAACGGGATAATGTTCCCATTCCCAAACTCCACCGGCGTATCGAAAAGCATAAGAGCCTGCTGGTGGGAAAGGTATCGGCATCAAAGGGTATTTTGCCTGATATCGATTTGACAGCCCATTTTGCAACCAGGGATGATGCGCACCAATGCTCCCGCAGTCAGGCAAAAGTTTATTGCATGGATACCCGTATTGTTATAGAAAACCTGGGGAAAAGAGAGATTAATGGTCCAGACGGACAAGTGCTGAAAACTGGTGAGAGCCATAGTGACTGGCAGCCGGGCCAACGGTTTTGTCTGCCCGGCGGAATCAACCTGACCCTAGAAGAAGTGATATGAACAATCCCAAACTCAGAGTGAATCGTAAAGCTGGTTACACGGCGATACGATTAAACCCGTTAAGGAAGAAACCATGAAATACCAAATCCGAATCCCGATCAATAAAAAAAGCCTGGGCCGTATCCCCACAGGTATGCGGCCTCCACAAACGATGCAGCCCAAAAAGGGAAAGGGTAGCTATCGTCGTAACCGAAAAAACTGGCGCAGTGAATCGACATGATATTCCCGCTGGGATGTTCACCGCTTCAGATGCTACCGTGCCCAGAATCAAATTCAACCCGAAAGGTCGTACATTATGAGTGGCATTCACGAAACCATTATTCGGTTATCCCGAAAAGAAATTCAAAAAGCAATGAACCAGGCTCAACGGCTGGACAGGGATTACCTGGACCGGCAATTGGCGCAACAAAAGGAGGCGGCCACGCGGCGCGTCAATGATCTGTCCCAGCGGCTGGATCAGCAGAACAAGCGGGCCGGACAGTACGAAACCAGGCTGGCGGGTCTGGACAAGACATTGCAACAAACCCGGCTGCAGCACTGTCAGGAAATGAAGCAATTACAACAAAATTTTCAAAATGATGTTAAGGGCCTGAACAGTCGGATGGATCATTTGGATGACCGTCTGGATACCCAGCGCCAGGAATTCCTGAGCCGGCTCAATGCACAGGGAGACCAGTTTCAGCATGCACTGGATCAGCATGGTCAGCAACTGAATCAAATAAGCCAGGCCATCAATCAACGTATTGATCATCAGGAAGCAATTGCCGGTCAGTGGATCACGGCGCTAAGTGACGAGCTTGATTTTATCCGGAAACACTACCGCCATGACTTGTTTTCACCTGGAGATATTAAAGCCCTGGATGCCGATCTGTCCATGGCCCGCAACGATATGAAGCAGAGCGTACCCCAATCTGCACTTAGTCTTAGCCGGTCGGCATTTCATAAGGCGTGTCAGCTACATGACAAACTGGAATACATGGAATCCGTCTGGAATATCCTGTATCCAGTGGCTGCAGAAGCCTTGTCCAACACCTATTTACGTATTGTATCAAATAAAGATGTTCAGATTACCATGGACGGAACATCCGGCGAGGCCGTAGCGTTAGACATTGATTACTGGACATGGAATCAGCGACAGGAATTGGAGGATGAGCTGAAAAGCCTTAAAAAACGGCTGGAGGATGCACCCGATACCCTTAGCATTGCGGATCTGGAACAGATGATAGGCCGCGCCGGCCAGGCATCCGTCATTCTGGACGAGTTATACCAGCAATCCCTTACCCGCCTGATTGCATCGGTCAAACGCAATGATATTCAGGATCAGATACAAGAAACGCTGAGTACCCTGGGGTATGAAATTGTGGAAGCCACCTTGAAAGGGGAAACCGGGGAAGATTTCCGTGGCGGACATTTCATGAAACTGAAAAATGCCAGTGGCGAAGAGATCGTGACCGCAGTAGAACCCGGACAGGACGAAATCGAAGGTGAACAGCGGATACGCTTTAATTTTTACGATAAAAGTCCTAACGAGGCTTTGCGGGTCGAACGAATAAAAACCATTGGCGATGCGTTGAAAAATGAAGGATTGGAGGTAAGCCCATCGCAATGCCTGCCGGAATACCGGAATAAAAACGCCCCCGATGATGTGCGCGATTTCAGCCGTTGCAGACAGCCATTAACACCACCC
>CAZYHE010000068.1:0-10019 GCA_964647225.1 uncultured Anaerolineales bacterium | reverse complement strand
ACATTCAGGGCCTGACCATTTCCGGAGGCGAACCCATGCTGCAGGCCGGGACTTTGGCCCATCTGGTCCAAATAGTAAGGCGCAACCGATCGCTGTCTGTAATCTGCTACACGGGATTTGATTTGAAAGCCCTTGAAAACGACAAGGAACCGGGGCGAATGAAACTAATCTCCCTGTGTGATGTACTGATTGATGGACCCTACATCGCAGCCCTGAATGACAACCGGGGGCTTCGTGGGTCGTCCAATCAACAGGTACATTTTATCAGCGACTGTTATGCCGGAATGAAAGATACTTTTGTTTCCGGCCCCCGGCGTATGCAACTGGCATTTTCCGGTGATGATCTGCTGGCAGCCGGCGTACCCCCGCAGGGCTTTGCCCGCGATCTCAATCTAATGACGCACTAAAACAAATTGGAACGGTATGGAATCGCCTTTTTTAGCCTATGAACACCGCCTGTTTGTCTGTTATGGTCTGACCAGGGACTGTTTTTGCCCTCCAACCGGCGTGCTGATCAATTACGACGAATATCTGCACCTGCATCTACAGGGACTGGGGTATCAACGGCTGATGTTTTACAGCCATCTGGGGCTGTATTTTTTGGATGCTGGCTCCCGCAACGCCATCATGGAAATCAAAACGCAGGCAAACAAACCAGCCATGCCGAATCTGTTGCGAAAACTCTCGCCTGCCGGCCTTAGCCTGCGCCAGAAACCGCAAGCCGGACTGCAAGATGCTGCAGCACCGCAGCGCTGGCACTATCCAAACCTGCCAGCAACAGAGCTGACACCTCGAATCCGGCAGCTCATGTTATCTCCAGATGTTCCGACCGCAATCATTTTTAACACTGACCATCTCGAATCGTTCTTCCGTAGTTCAGAGACCGCTACGTATTTCCGGGGCATGCTGGAAACCGATTTCAGAAGCCTTCCGGCCTCCAACCGCAATATCATGATTTTTGTTTTTGGACTGGAGCAGGAAATTCTGTTTCAGCATATCAATGGCAAACCCTGGGATCTGCTGTTTCAGCGCGCCCAGGATGGCGCCCGCCATGGCATTGCCCGACCGGTGCGTATCGGTCCACCGGAAAAAGATGAGGTAAGCCGGATAATACAGCATTACCGGCTGCTCCGAGGGCTTTCCGTTGACTGGCAGGGATATGAAAAAATGGTTCGCGTGCTGACCGCATCACTTCGGTGCAGTTCGGATAAATCTGGTGGTGCAGCAGTTGGACTGAGACAGTTGGAGCGATGGCTGGAGAATTTAACCCGCAACAATGCCATGTTGACCCAGGCCGGGATAAAGGAACTAACCCAAAGGATGATAACCTCTGAAAAAAGTGCGCAGGAGCGCTTGAACGATCTGGAAGGGCTGAGCGCTATCAAAAAGTTGATTAAACAGAATATTGCTTTGTTTCAGGATGCCAGAAAAGCTGCTTCGGCCATTGCCGCCGCCCCGCCAACGAATACCAACACGGTAAACCGACTGGCTCCGGAGCGAAAAACCGGGCTTGCAATAGACTATGGAACCCTGCATCTGGCGCTGGTAGGTAATCCCGGAACCGGCAAAACCACGGTGGCCCGTTTGATCGGTGAAATTTACCGGGATGCGGGAATACTGGAACTTGGCCATACCATTGTCTGTAAACGCCGGGATCTGGTGGGTCAGTATGTGGGAGATACCGCCATCAAAACCGGCGCTCGTATTGATGCAGCCATGGGCGGTGTTCTGTTTATAGATGAAGCCTACTCCCTGATTCATGGAGGAGAAAACGATTTTGGCACAGAAGCCATAACCGAAATTCTGGAGGCCATGTCTGCCCGTATGGGCCAGTTTATGGTGATCCTGGCGGGATATCCGGAAAAAATTCAGGAACTGATTGATTCAAACCCCGGCTTTGCACGGCGGATTCAAACCATTCATCTGGAAGATTCCACGCCCGGCTTATTGGAGCGTATTTTTCGAATTAGTTGCCGGGATGCGATACCACCCCTGGATCTGGACCCTGAACTTGATGCAGCTCTGCCGCTTTTTTTCGAAGAATTGTGTCGCAGAAAAACAGAAAATTTTGGAAATGCCGGCACTGTCAAGGATGAAATATTCCAGGAAGTACGACGGAACAGCGAACACGGGGTGATGGGAAGACGCGTAGCCAAAAAAAGTCATTTTCCTGATGCCTATCAACCGTGTTTTCAGGAACGAGTGGCCGCCAATATAGATCAGATTGAAACCCTGATCGGTCTTAAGGATGTCAAGAAACGGATACAGGATCTGATCGACCTGAAAGATATTGATCATCGTCGCGCCATACAGGACGGGCGGTCTCAGTCAATACCGATCCCTGGTCATTATCTGTTTGTTGGCAATCCTGGTACCGGCAAAACAACAGTGGCCCGGATGATGGCTGAACAGTTCAGACAAATTGGCCTGCTGAAACGGGGGCATCTGGTCAGTGTAACAGCCAGCGAGCTGTCCGGCCAATATCTGGGGACAACTGAAAATAAGACCCGTGAAATTCTGGAAAAATCCCTGGGCGGAGTCTGCTTCGTGGATGAAGCCCATCAACTGGCCACTCCACATGGCTATGGTGCTCAGGCGCTCGGTGTTATCGTACCGTTTTTGACCGATCACGAAACCGAATTTTCCATGATTTTCGCCGGCTACCCCGATGATATTCAACATCTGCTGCAAATGGACATCGGGTTAAAGCGGCGTTTCGAATCTCCCATCCTGTTCGGAGACTATTTGCCAGCGGAACTCTTACAGATTTTTCATCTAATGGCGACACAGGAAAATCTGAAAATCGATCCGGATGCAGATGAAGTTCTGGCAAAGCTGTTTGACGATATTGATCGGCGTAAAACCCGTGAATTTGGCAATGCGGGGACGGTCAAAAAATTGCTGGGCCGGGTCCGAATGCATCAGGCTGGACGGTTGAAGCAGACGTTAACCGATACAGGCCTTAGCATCCTGACAGTTGATGATATTCCCCATATTGAAACTATCCTTGATATGATCTAAAGGAGTCTTCCATGACCGCATCAGATATCCCAAATGTACTACGGGAAGCGCAAAATACCAGTGGGATTGATCGGGAAAGTCTGCTCCTGCATGCCCTGAAACTGGTTTTTGAAACCCATGCCACAACCGAAGAAGACTGGAAATCAGCATCACGGGAAAGTCAGGATCGCTGGAGCCGACAAATGACGGCATTGCTGAATCAACTGGAATTTTGTACGGCAGGAGCCGAAGTTTATGCCGGCCAGCCTCAAAATCTATCCCAAACCGTGCAAGACCTGAAACGCCGGTTAGCCGAACACCAGGCAACCTCGGATGCGTTGCTCGTGCAGAAAAACGGACTCGAACGTCAACTCGTTGATACGGAAACTGTCTGTAGCGGGCTGCAGGGGGACTGCCGAAAAATTCAGCGCCGAATCGAAGCCCTGAAAACCGAAACTGACCGATATCAACGGGAATCGGATCAATGCAAGGAGACGGTGAAAACCCTTGAAGCAGAGAACGCTCACAGAAGGCAAATTCTGTCTGACCAAAAAAACCGCGAGCTGGCTCTTTCCGCTGAAACCGGTATTCTGAACCAGGATGTGGCCGAACAGCAGCGGCAGATCCATGCGTTGAGTACGGAAATCACCCGTTTGCGCGAAGAAATCAAACGGCAGGATGCTAACATAAAACAACTAACGGATGAATACAATTTGCTGACAGAGTTGCAGAGGATATTGCCCGAACACCACAAACTTGAGGATTTTCTGGGGATTGACCGGGTACACGCTCTGGCCAATTCAGATCTGATCAAAAGCTTGCAGCAGCAGCATGGCCAGCTTCATGCGCTTCATCAACAGATTAACGCCGGACTGGAAGAATCTGACCTGCTGCTTTCCACCGAAATTGGATTGAATCAAAAACAATGGGATGATCTAAGACAGCTTCGATTTTAATCAAGGAACTATTAAATGGCCACACTTCAGGCACATCTTGACAGCATCGTCCAGCGGACAAAGACGTTGCTGGGATTTAGTCACAGCCAGTTTCTGCCCAAGCCGGTACTGACCGATACCGACGTAGCAGAGCTGATACAGAGCATTGAAACCCGGTTTCGGGAATCAGCAGCCTTTGGAATACCGGATTGGGCAAAGCCTCTTGAACCGTTTCTGATTGACTGGCATCAGATCATGTCCGATAAAGGAGTTTCAGAAATCCAGCAGGTGATGGATACCGGACGGTTCGATCAGCTCTATCACTTCGCAGACAGCCGTGTTCTTCAGGAATTCGGTGCGCAACTATGCCAGAACGTTCTGTTTATTGAACGGCTGGAAAGAATAGCCCGTACCCTTACCACGATGGCGGACGCAGGGCGGTTCATCATGCGGGTTCGGCCAGAATGGTTTGTCTTTGATGGAAACCGCTTCTGGTGTCAGTGGCAGACTATGGCGCAGCAGAGTATTCCACCAACCGAAACCATGCTTGCTGATTTTGATCTGGGATGGATGCACCCATCCCTGCGCAGTCGTGAAATACCAAAAAATTTTGATTGTATGGCGTCAACCACCTACACGTTTGTCAGCTTGTTGCTGCACACGCTGACCCAAATGCCCCCACCTGCTGACATGTCGGCGTTTCATACCCAGATAGACCGGTTCCGGGTCTATAATCCAGCCATGTCCCAAATGTATCGGCCTTTTTTTAACAGCATGCTCATGCCAGGACTCCAGGCGCCTGTTGTCACTCCGATTGAAGCATTCGAACAGTTTCATGCCGTGCTGAAAGATGTACTCCGGCGGGAGCAGGCTCCCTATATCCCCATGCAGCTTTCATGGAAAGGGGACAGTCTGTATGGAAAAAACAAACGGTTGAATGAAAATGAGGATCAGATCGTGTCGATTCCGGGGATGGCGGATACCCATGCCCTGATCGGGGTTGCCGATGGGGTTTCCACAGCGGAGATTGGGTCCGGCTGGGTTGCAGCAGCAGTCATCAAGCTGACAATTGACCGTAATGCCGCCGATTGGAGAGAGCGTCTGAACACGCTGCCAGATCCAGGGCTGTACAGGGAAGAATGGGAAAAACAGGCTGATGATTTGCTGCGTACGATCTTCAAGGCGGTTCATCAGGCCGTGGCCGATGAAATCGCAAACCGGTGTACGAGTCGGGGGGCGAAGATCGAGGGCCGAGAAAAAGGAACTCGTCCCACGGCCTTCGCTGCTTCCTTGCAGGCGCCACCCAGTGGGGTTGCCATGAGCAGCACACTGGTGCTGGCGCTGATACAGGGAAATAGGGGACGCATCGCCCACTGGGGAGATTCACGGGCCTATCTGGTAACTCCAACCGCACTGATACGGCTGACCGAAGACCATAACCGGGTGCTGGAACTGATGTCTAAAAAGGAAATTCCCTTTCAGTTGTCACCATCCGGGGGATCGGAATTGGTCCGGGTGGTGGGTCGGGGAACAGTTTTACGAGACGGAAAGGGATTTGAATCCATTCCGTTTGAAAAACAGCCCCTGACCGTTACCGGGATAACCCTCTTGCAGGATGATATGCTGTTGCTCTGCTCTGATGGATTGCCGGGCAGCATGTCTCCCGGTATTGAGGCCGAAAAAGAAGCGAAACTCCACGCCGTGATCATGGCCAAAAAAGATGCAGGTCTTCGGGACCTGGCCTGGCATCTGGTGCATTTCGCAGATGAAGATATGGGAAATGATAACATCTCACTGGTTATTTTGAGCCCGCAGTCTAACAACGCTGAAAAACAGGCTGCTGGCCTGCCAAAGAAAGGACGCTATAATGGCTGAAGAAATCTTGTTGCAAACCCGTTTGAACAAAGACCGACTGAATCTGGCCAAAAACGATCATGAGGTGGCGGCCCGGCTGGATATCGAGCCTTCGCCGGCTTATCGCAACCGGTACAATTTTACGGCATGTGATCTTTGCCTGGTGCTGGATGGCAGCGGTTCCATGAACGAGCCTTTCAGCGCCGGTTCCAGTGTTACCAAACGGGAGGGGGCCATTACTGCGGCGCGAGCCGTGGTGGCGCAGCTTCAGCCAGAGGATACACTGTCTCTGGTGGCCTACGACAGCTCGGCCTATTCCCTTGCAGAGGGGCTAAAGGCTGCGGATCAAAATAGGATTTTGGGGCATATTGATGAATTGCGGCGGTTTACCGGCGGCACCAATTTTGAGAGAGCACTGGATATGGCAAGAACAACTCTAAAAAAGCAAAGGAATCTTAGCAAGCGGATCATCTTTTTGACTGATGGTAACGACAATATGAGTGACGCCCCAAAAGTGCTTCAACTCATTTCCGATCTGAGTGCGCAAAATGTTGTGATCGATTGCCTGGGCATGGGAGCGGATTTTAATTTTCATTTCATGCGCGGCATGTCCAGTCCTTCCAATGGCCGCACTTTTTTGCTGAGCAATCCCGATGAAGCGGCCATGCGATTCGAGGAACTGCTGGTCAGTGGACAGAAAGTTATTGCCAGCCGAGTGTTTCTGACTGTGTTGTTTCCGGCGGGCCTGCGAAATATCGAAGCTTATCAATGGTTGCCGGAAATGCGCTATTACGGAAAGCTAAAACCTGCATCTGATGGCGCCACCCGTCTGGAAATCAATGTACAGACTTTGCGACAGGACCGGCGAAATGTCTTTTTTTTCAAATTCAATATCGACCCGGAACCGGGCAGGACAACTCGCGCCGCCGCTCAGATACGGCTGGATTATGATCTGCCGCATGAAAAAAAAACCAACCTGCAGGACAACCTCAATCTGTTCGTGAACTTTTCAGATGATCCAAATGCCTTGGAATGGGACAGCTCGGTGGACACAGGGTTTCAGGAAGTGGAGCTGTGCAAGCTTTACGAACAACTGGAGTCTGTCCGGAAAACAGACTGGAAACATGCAATGGAGATTATCCAGATCATGATCCTGCGGGCAGACAGCATCGGGGACCATGCCCGCCGCAGCGAATATGAAGGCTATAAACAGAAGCTGCAGAAAGATCATCATCTAAGCGATGCGGATATGAACCGGGTCGGCAGCAGCAGCTCCCAGTCCACATCTGCGGCGGAGGGCTATCTGGAAAGCCAGATGGATATGGATATTTTGAACAGCCTGTAAGTGGGCCGATGAAAATTGCCATATATTTTAGAGAAAAACTGATCCTATTTTTGTTCTGCTTATACAATGAGGAATAAAAAATTTAATTAGAGGAAAGGCATTATGTAAATGAATATTCCAACAGCTCATACCAGTGGTACTGAAAATCCGCCTTGGGTCGATTTTCCTTATGACGGCCAGAAACACCGTTGTCCAGTTGTAATAAGCCAGCGTTTTCGAATAACGGGAATTCTGGCGGCAGGCGGGTTTGGCCTGATATTCAAGGCGGAAGATCTGATACTGTTTCAGAAAAAAGTGCTGATCAAAACCAGCCGGTATCCGGCCTTTCTTTTCAACCATCAGAAGGACAGAAATCGGGTAAAGGCGATTGAAAAATTCCGGTTCCGCCTGTCGTATGAATGTAAAATGCTGCTTCAGGCCGCCCGCCGTGGTATTAGCGGAACCCCCGTGATTCTGGATTATCAGCATGCGTCGGGGCCGGATTTGTACGGCCCGCACTCCGATGAACAGGGTCAGGAATTTGTCTGCGAGGACATCGGGGAGAATGGTACCCCCTTGTGGCTGACAGAACCATATCTGGTGCTGAGTTTTGTGGACGGCAAGCCCCTTAGCCGAGTCATTGGTGAAGAGCGGTTCCGCAACAACCGTCTGGGTAACGCCAAACAGATAATTTTGCAGATCGGCCGGATTCTTCAGTCGTTTCACCAGGAGCATAATGTGAACAATCGCAAGGTTTCTTTTATTTATCAGGATCTAAAGCCGGACAATATTCTCTTCACTCAGGAAAAGCAGTTTGTGTTAATCGATTTCGGTGGTTTCGCCATGCGCGCCGATGGCAAAACCTTGGCCAATTTCGCCAAAACCGGAACACCTGGATACCAGCCGCCGGAATTTGTCAATTATGCCTATCCACCGGACCGGATAGACGCCACTGCCGATGTATTCTCTCTGGGTGCGGTGGTTTACCATGTACTTGGCGGCGTCGCCCCTCTGGCCGGTCCAGGAGGTGAGGCCATATTCGATGCAAATGTGCTGCAATCGTTTCCGGAACTGTGGCGGGAGTGGGTGGAAAAAGCCGTAGCACCGGAACCACGCCACCGCTTTCAGCTTATGAATATCGCCATTGAGGCTGCTCACACACTTCCCTTGAAACCCTGAACACGAAAGTCAATGCCATAATGAAAACAGGAACACTTTTAAGCGACAGTATGGGCGCCCCCCGCTGGGAAGTACAGGGCCTGAATCAGACGCTGAAAACCTACAGCCTGTTCAAGGTCAAAGACCGGCATCCGTTACTGGACCGGGAACTGTATCTGATGATCCTGAACTATGATCATTTACCGGGAAAGAATTTGGCGATGGAGGTGGCGGATCTGCGTCATGCCTTTGACAGCATGATCCAGATTTTATGCGGAAATTTTACATTTTTACCTGAGCCGGTCGATCGAATTGTATTGTCACGTACCGGAACCCGGCTGCCCAAGGAGCTTCAGGACAATGATCCAGGTCTGGTTTTCAGCCTGCCTGCCGGGTTTCCACTATTCCGCCAAACGAATTTAAAATCCGCTAAGACATGGTTCAATATCCAGCGCATGGTAAAAAATGTTCTGGCAACCCTCAATGTATTGCACCGCTGCCAGGTCGTGATGCAGGCTCTTCCACTGCACACCATTGTGATGAGTCATACCACGTTTCAACCCTATTTTATCGGCATGGACAGCCTGATTCGGATGGCCGATTTCAAGGGCTTCAACCCCAACATGGCTGCCCTGCGCCCGGCCAGTCAATTCTGCGCACCGGAATGCTACGACGCCAATGGATATCTTTCACCGGCAACGGATATTTACGCTTTGGGAAAAATGGTTCTCCAGGTCATTCTTTCCGAACAGCAGTACCAGAAAGTGTTTCCAACCGATGATCCGTTCCCTTTTGATATCCAGAACCGGATCAATACGCTGAATCTTCCCCCGCTCTGGGCCAGAATGCTATGTTTATGCCTTCATCCGTTGCCAAAAGAAAGATTTCAGGATGTGTTGCAGGTCATTCAGTTCTTTAGGAACCCCGATCAGGCCCCTTCCAGGGATTCACATAAACAGACGCCAAAGCCCGCTTCTGCATCCCGGCCAGTGCCTGGTCCCAAACAACCCTGGACCTATCGGCCCAATGGCCGGTTGCCGTCTGCGGCGCTGGTGATATGCGCCGATCATTTGACAAATCAGTATGAACAATTTGATTTTCAAAAATTTTATTATGAATTCATCTATAAATTCAATCTGGTCCCCCGCCTGTATTTACAGCATCAGTATAAAGCCACGAACATGGAACAGAATCCTTTTTTTCTCATATTGAAGGAAAAATTTAAACTCGAACCCGTGTTTTATCCTTCCGACAATGCCGATGAACAGACTCAACTGCTTTTTAACAATCTGAATCCGGAAAACCTGAGCAGTTTGATTGTCGTTAGCAGCAGCCGGAATCGGCCGGCGATGAACCTGTTTCAACATCCCAAAGCGGCAGGCTGGCGGATTTTCTGGGTACGGAAAGGAATGGATCAGGCCCCCATTCCCGTTGAAAGCATCATTGACGCCAGTCTCTTTATACGGAAAAGGAAATGAAGGATATGATCATGACCACGGATGAAAGGCCCTTGAACCAGAAAGATCCTTTGTGGAACACGGTATTGGAAGACTTCAGGAGAAATAAATATGCTGAAAGCCTTCCTAAAGCCATTGCTTATGAAAAGAATGTTTTAGAAGGGAAAAATGACAAGCTTCAGCTAAATGTCAAGGACTGGGCGACTGTTTATTATACCCTTGCCGCCAGTGCTTTCGGGATTTTGGAAAAATCGGGGGAATGGAATCAGGCGCTTTGCGATCATTTTTTTG
>CAZYHE010000067.1:0-12695 GCA_964647225.1 uncultured Anaerolineales bacterium | reverse complement strand
TTGCGATCTTCGCGTCTTGGCGGTCAAATTCTTGCTTTTTGTGCAAGGATTCAACTGATAAGATACTAATCGCTCTCGCGCACCAATGACCGCACCGCCCGGCTCAGCCCCAGGATCGCGACGAAGCCCAGGATGAGCATCACCGTCAGGTCGAGCTTGAAGTGGATGGCCTGGCCGGCCCAACTCAGGACGAGGCCGAGGCTACTGACGATACCCAACCGCCAGAGGTGACGCCGCTCCAGGTCACGCGTCTCATCATCCGCGCCTTCGCCACCTTCGACGGTCGCCGCGCGCGCCCCGACGCCGCGCAACCGGCCGGCGAAACGATCCAGATCCCAGGCCGCCAGCGCCGCGACCAGGCACAGCGGCGCCCAGATCGCGCCGCCCGGCAGAGCCACACCCATCGCAGCCAACACGATGAAGCCCAGGAGCAGCAGCGAGGCCGCGCCGCCCCACCCCTTGCGTCGCGCGGTCATCCACAGGCCGCCCAGGCCCGCGGCCAGCAGGCCAAGCTGCCACGCGCCGGCCAGGATAAAGCCGACCAGCGCGACCGCGGCGGCCAAGAGGATGCAGAAGAGAATCACACGTGCAATCATAGGTTTCCCGATGGTTCTTTCACCGCACAGGCCTGGCCCACTTTGGAATCCGCCCCAACGACACCAGCACGGCCTGATCCAGCGGCTTGTCCACCGGCCAATCCACAATCTGGACGCCCGCCTGGCGCAGCCGATTCAGCAGGAGGGTGCGTTCGAGGTGCGCCAGCCGCGTGGCGGTCGCCACATGCTTGCCGTTCGGTGGCAACCCCGCGCGCTCGAAGGTGATCGGATCGGGTGCGATGACCAACAGCTCATAGCCGTGCGCCCGCAGCCGCACCAGCGTGCCCAGGTCTTCCTTGCACAGCGGGCTGATCAGCACGATCTGCGAGTGGGCCGGGAAGAGCCGGGTCGGCAGATAATCCAACGTCTCGAAGATGTCGCTCTCGCCCGTCTGGGCGCGCGCCAGGGCCTGCAGGATGCGCTCGCGTTGCAGATGGCCGTAGCCGGGGAACACCCAGTTCAGCCCCGCGCCGTAGGTGAGCAGCGCGACGCGATTGGAATCGCGCAGAAAGGTATCCGCCAGCGATGCGGTGGCCCGCACCGCGTGCTCGAACAGCGAATCGTCGCCCGCCCACAGATCGTGGCGCTGCCGCGCGTCAAGGACGAGGCCGACATCGGCGATGCGCTCCTGCTCGAACTCGTTGGTGAAGATGCGGCGCGGATGGCGGGCCGTCGCGTGCCAGTTGACCCAGCGCAGCGAGTCGCCGTACTGATACTCGCGCACGCCGAAGAAGTCTACGCCGGAGCCGGCCACGCGAGCCGGGATCAGCCCCGCGCTGGCGCGCGTGCGCAGCGGCCGGATCGCCACCTGGCGCATCCGCCGCACCTCCGGCAGGATGATGAAGCTGCCCGGCGCGGGCAGGATCGCCTGGCGGCGGAAGAGGCCCAGGTGATCGGCGGCCGTGACGCGGATTTGCTGGAACTGATAGCGGCCGCGCGGCCCCGACACCGTGTAGGTCAACTCCAGCGTTTTGCCGGGCGAAAGCAGCACGATTTTGCTCGTCTGCCCGTCGAGCAGCGTCAGGGGCCGGGGGATGAAATCCTCCAGCAGCACCTCTTCGAGGTGGGCGCTCTCGTTGTGGACCGCCAGCTTCACCTCGACCGATGCGCCCGGCAGGATCCGGTCGGCGCTGAGGGTGCGCGTGACGCGGAGGTGGGGCGCGTCGGGCGCGTAGATCAGCGCGGCGCCCAGGTAGATGATCAGGGGCAGCGTCAGGCTGACCAACGCGCCGCTCAGGCTCGCCAGGCCGATCAGCAAGAGGCAATAGGTCACGCCGGCCAGCAGGAAGAGCCGTCCCACGCTCACGCCCCGACGACGACGGGGACCGCCGTGGAGCGGACCACATCGGAGATGACATCATCGGCCGCCTGCCGGGTCAGCCACAGATCGGGCTCCAGGATCAGGCGGTGGATGAGGGCCGACTTGACGAAGAGCTTGACATCATCGGGCAAGATGTAGTCGCGGCCCTGCATGGCGGCCCAGGCGCGGGAGAGCTTGAGGAGCGCCAGCGAGCCGCGCGGGCTGGCGCCCACCGCCACCTGCCGGCGCTTGCGCGTGGCCGTCACCAGGTCAATCATGTAGCGTTCGATATCCTCGTCCACATGCACCCGCTCGACCGCCTCGCGCAATTCCATCAAGTCGCCCGCATTGGTGATCTGTTTGAGATCGAACTCGTCGTGCTGCCGCGCCCGCCGGCGGCGCAGGATCTCCTGCTCTTCCTCCGGTGAAGGATAGCCGACCGACAGCTTCATGATAAAACGATCAAGCTGCGCCTCGGGCAAGGGGAAGGTGCCCTCGTACTCGATGGGGTTTTGCGTCGCCAGGACGATGAACGGCTCCGGCAGGCGCATCGTCTCCCCTTCGAGCGTCACCTGGTATTCCTGCATCGCTTCCAGGAGCGCCGACTGGGTCTTGGGCGAGGCCCGGTTGATCTCGTCGGCCAGGATGATATTGGCGAAGATCGGGCCTTTCCGCAGTACAAAGCGGTTCTGGTCGCGGTCGAAAACGTAGCCGCCGGTGATGTCGCCCGGCAGCAGGTCGGGGGTGAATTGGATGCGTTTGAACTCCAACCCCAACGCGACCGCAAAGCTCTTGGCGATCATCGTCTTCGCCAGGCCGGGATAGTCTTCCAGCAGCACGTGGCCGCCGGAGACCAGCGCCGCGGCCATCAGCTTCTCCAGGACTGCCCGCTTGCCGACGATGGCCCGCTCCACCTCGTGGATCACCTGCTCGCTCTTGGCCGCGACTTGTCGAATGCTAATCGTCATGCTCACTCTCCAGTTGTCCCTCCAAAAACTGCGCGACCACGGCCGGCTCGATTTCCAGAGGGGAATCTTTCGTCTTCGTGATGGGCCGCCACAGGCGCGCCAGTCTTGAGCGCACATCCTGGGGCTGCCAGGGGGGGGCGGTCAGCCCCATGCGGAGATAGGCCTGGATCTCCGGCGGCGCGTTCAGCAACTCGACATACTGGCTGCGGTCCCGCTGCCCCAGGTCGCCCCGATCGCGGTAGGCCAGGAATTGCAGCCCCAGTTCGGCCAGGTCGCGCGCCAGACGCCAGCGGAAGTAATCGCCCTGGTCGCCGCTCTGGATGCGTGTGATCCAGGCATAGATGACCCCCTCGGTCCGACGGCGGTCGCCGCGTTCGACCGCGTCCGCGGCCACGCGCATGCGCAGGCTCCGGACCGCAAAGACGAGGGCGATCACCAGGAACCACGCCCACCAGAGCCAGCCCGGCACGCTGCGGAAGACGAGGTCGGCCACCCAGGCCGCATAAAGCAAGGGCATGACGAACGAGTCGCGCGTCACCCCCTGCAACAGCAGCCCCAGGATCGCCGCCAGGACCAGCCCCGCCAGCAGGAGCGCGATGATGAAGGCGCGGGGAAGCGGCGGCGGGGCGTTCCGCGATTCTGGGGCTGAAACGTTCTCGGCGTCCGGTCTGTTCATCAGCGCACCGCTTCGGCCGGCGACGGCTGCGCCCGCGCCACGGCATCGGAGACCAACGCCCGGGACGCCTCGGCGATGGCCGTCAGGCAGGCCACGGCGCGGCGTCCCTCCCACGGGCCAAGCTCTTTGGCGCCGTAGCGCACCTCTTCGAAGAGGCGGGTCAGGTCGCGCACTTGCTCGCCCGGCAGGCCGGCGTGCTCCAGCCGATCCTCGAACTCGCGCGGGGTCATCGCCCGCTCGCGTTGGAGGCCGCGCGCGTCGCGCACGACCCGATTCATCTCCATGTAGCAGCGGATGACGGTGTCGCGCAGGTCGCCGCCTGCCTCGATGGTCTCACGCGCGGCCTCAGCCTGCTGCGCCAGCTCGATCAGGGGCAGCTCCGGCGCGGGCCGGCGGCGGCTCCGCACGATCACCCAGATCACGCCGATGATGATCGCCACGACGAGAGCCGCCAGGATGAAGCTGACCAGCAGCACCAGCCATTGCGGCGCCGCGCCGGCGAACTCCGCGGGCGGCCGGGCGGCGCCGATCTCGCCCTCGGGCATCTGCCCGAAATTGGCGAGGATGTCTTCGGTCCGCTCACCGGGCTTCATTTGCTCTCGCAACAGATAGATGAAGGCCAGGAACACGCCGAAGATGATCATGTTTTGCAGAAACCGCTTGCGCGCGCTCGGTGAGATGATCAGATAGAAGATCGAGAAGGGGATCAGCGTCAGCAGAAGCAGAAGCAGCACGCGGAGAAACAGCCTGACCGCCGGCGGCAGCTCGGGTGACATGCCCATCGGCGGCGGCCGCACGGGCATCCCCGTGCCGAAGGCGAACGGCTCACCGGGCGAAAACTCTACCTGAGACAGGCTGGCTGCCAGCGCCAGGATCGCGGCGACGGCGATCCCGAGTGAGATGAGGATCCAGATTTGGCGTCGTGTCATGTTTGAACGGTGACTTCCTTGACCGGCTCATTATACACCAGAACGGCCACAGCCCATATTTGCGCGGGTATAGCGCAAAACTGTCGACGCGCTACGCGCCCTGAGCTTGCCGAAGGGCGGCGCTTCGACAGGCTCAGCGACCGTGCCCCTGATGGTTTTGCCGAAGGGCGACGCGTCGACGCGCCACGCGCCCTGAGCTTGCCGAAGGGCGGCGCTTCGACAGGCTCAGCGACCGTGCCCCTGATGGTTTTCAAAGAGCACCCTCACCCCAAGGGCGTGAAGTCACCAGGTTCACCCCAACCGATGCGCCTTGACGATCTCCGTGACCAGCCGGAACTTCTCCTGGGTCACACCGGGGGGACAGCTATCGCTGTTCGCCAGGATCCAGCGCCGGTGATCCATGCGCGCCAGCAGGTCTTCGACGTAGACGCGCAAGGCGGGCAGGTCGAGGTTCAGGAAGTGGACTGGCTCGATGCCGCCCACCAGCCCCGTCCGCTGCCCCAGGATCGCCTGGGCGTCCCAAATCTCGATGTTGCCGGTGGGCGGCGGGCTGAGCGACTCGACCGCATCCACCCCTTCTTCGGCGATGATCGGCAGCAGCGCCCGCAGATGGCCGCAGGCATGGTGCAGCAGGAGCTTGCCGGCGTCGTGCATGATCTCGGCCCAGCGCTGCATCTCCGGGAAAATGTAACGGCGGAAGAGCGCCGGCGACACGTTCGTCGTCGAACTATCCTCCCAGGTGATGAAGGCTTCGGCCGGCGAGGCGGCGGAGATGCGCACCGCTTCTTCGGCCCGCGCCGACATCACCGCCAGCAGCGCCTCGACCTCTTCGGGATAATCCATCAGGTCGAAGACGAGCTGCTCGGTGCCGATGAAATGCTCGACCAATGACTGGAAGGGGGTCTTGCCGAAGGGTGAGATCAGCGGCGCCGACAGCCCATCCTCCCCCACCGCCGCGATCTCGTTCGTCACCGCGGTATAGTCGGGCACGATGATCATCCGCTCCACGATGTAGCTGAGGATCTTGTAATCCGCCCGGCGCTTGACCGGATGCTCCACCAGGAAGCGGGTGTTGCCCTGCTCGCTGCGCCGGCCAAGCTGCGTCAGCGTACCCACGGGGGTCTCGAACCAGACGCGCACATCCGCGCCGCTTTCGCTGCGCCGCACCTCGCAGTTGGGGATGCGCTGGCTGAAACTGCTGTAGCTGCTCTGGCCCCACAAATCGGAGCTGGCGAACGGCGTGGTGAACCCGCGCAGCAGCGCGTCCGCGCCGATCTCCCGCAGGAATTGGATCTGGCCGCGATCCTGGAGCGCCTGCGGCTGATGCTCCCACCAATAGGCCAGGAAGGGGCTCCAGGGCAGCCGATCCACGGGCTGGCCGCGCAGTGCGGCCAGCAGCCGCTCACGAGAGGTCATGGACATGTGGCGACTCCTGATTTATCTCAATCGAGCGCATGAAGTGAGTGGGACGGTGGTTTTTCGTGTACGCCTCCCGCAAGACGTACACGAAAAACCATCCAGAGAGGAGGAAAGACCTAGCGACCGGCCAGGCCGCTGAGCTGGATACCTTGCACGAAGTATTTCTGGGCCACAAAGAACAGGACGATCGGCGGCAGGATGCTGATCATCGAGGCCGCCATCACCAGGTGCCAGAAGTTGCCGAATCGGCCCTGGAACAACTGCAGGCCCAACTGGATCGTATACATCGAGGTCTGCGAGATGTAGATGCGCGGAAGCATGAAGGAGTTGTAGCTGCCGAGCACCGCAAAGATCGCGATGGTTGCCAACGCTGGCCCACAGAGCGGGACGATCACCTGCCAAAGCGTGCGGAGATGCGACGCGCCGTCAATCTTGGCGGCCTCGTCCAGTTCGACGGGAATGGTCAGCATGTACTGGCGCATCAGGAAGATGAAGAAGGCGCTCCCGAACCAGGCCGGCACCCAGAGCGGGAAATAGGTGCCCACCCACCCCAGCCACTTGAACAGCACGAAGGTCGGGATGAGGGTGATCACGCCGGGGAGCATCATCGTCACCACGACCAGGCTAAAGACAAGCTCGCGGCCCGCCCACCGGATGCGCGACATGCCGTAGGCCACGATCGTCGAGGAGATTACCGCGCCCGATGATTCCAGGATCGCCAGGAAGAACGAGTTGAGGACGAACCGGTGAAATGGCAGATAGGTGAAGATCTCAACATAGTTCTCCCAGCGCGGATACTTCGGGATCCATTCGATCGGCGAGATGAAGATCTGGCCGGGCAATTTCAACGAAGTGCTGGCGACCCAGATGAAAGGCACGATAAAGGTCGCCCCAAGCACGAGCAGTACGATATGCAGCAAGCCGTGGCTGATCTGAGTCTGCAGATGACGGGATTGCAGTGCATCGCCCATCCCAACCTTGCGTGCCGGTGTCACTTGAGCCAAACCCATTCTACGCCTCCTTTACCCGACCTCGTAGTACACCCAGCGGTTGGACATGCGGAACTGAATCGCGGTGAAGATCATGATCACGCAAAAGAGCAACCACGAGAGCGCCTCCGCATAGCCCATATCGAAAAACGCGAAGCCATTGCGGAAGATATACAACACCATAAAGAGCGTCGCGTGTTGTGGGCCGCCGTTGGTCATGATGTATGACGCGGTGAAGATCTGGAAGCTGCCGATGATGCCGACGACCAGGTTGAAGAACAAGACCGGCGTGATCATCGGTATCGTGATGTTCCAGAAACGCCGCCAGGTACTGGCGCCATCAATCTCGGCCGCCTCCAACAGCTCTTTCGGCACGCTCTGCAAGCCCGCCAGGAAGATGATCATCTGCGGGCCGATGGACCACAGGCTCATCAGGATGAAGGCCGGCTTGGTGAAGGGCGGATTGAACAGCCAGGCCACCGGCGCGATACCAAACACCTTCAGCAACTCATTCAGGATCCCATACTGCGAGCTAAGGATGCGGACCCAGACCACCGCGCTCGCGACCGCGGGGGTAATGGCCGGCAGATAGTACAGCGTGCGATACAAAGCCCGGCCGCGAATCGGCTGATTGAGGAGCACCGCCAGGGTAAAGGCCACGATCAGATGCAGCGGCACACCGACGAACGTGTAAAAAGCCGTATTGATCATCGCCTTGCCGGCCAACGGATCGGCCAGCATATACTGAATATTGCGCAGCCCGACGAATCGGGGGGCAGCCAGCATGTTCCATTTTTGGGTCACCAGGAACATCGAATAGAGCATCGGCCCAAGCCAAAACAGCAGCAAGCCGATCAGGAACGGGCTGACGAAGAGCAGGCCGAAGAGGAACTCCCGGCGCTGCAGCCTGGACATTCGGGAGCGAACTGAGGAAATCGCAGTGGCGGCCAACGTGCTACCCTCCTCCACATGTGCGGGGGGCGTCATTGCGAGGGCGGGTTTGTCGCCCGAAGCAATCTCCCCATTTCTCAGGGGATTGCTTCGGCGCGAACGACGCGCCTCGCAATGACAAGCCAGTACGCGTGTGAGTCATTGCGAGGGCGGGTTTGTCGCCCGAAGCAATCTCCCCGTATCACAGGGAGATTGCTTCGGCGCGAACAACGCTCCTCGCAATGACACATCACGGCAGAAGACCGGCGCAGGACTACGCCTTGCGGTTCGCCCAATACTCATCCAACGCGGCCTGCAGATCCTTGTTGGCGATCTTCACCGCTGCGTCCGCCTTCTGCTGGTTCCCCAGGAGCTTGTCCCAGAGCACCTGCAGCACGGGGCCGCCATAGGCGTTGATCTTGCCGCCGCCCTCGCCCAACACCATGGGCGTGTCGCCCTCGCGCATACCGGCGGAGAAAGCGCCGGTATTCTTGAAGTTGTAGTTCTTGGAGGCGATCGGCGCCCAGAGCTTGTCAATGTTGTCCGGGTGGCCGCAGATGCGCCCGCCGTTGGCGATGATCGTCTGGCCTTCTTCGCTCAAGACGAACTTCATCAGTTGCCACGCCGCGTCTTTGTTCTTCGGAGCGGACGACATCGAATGGCCGTGTACATGGGCAAAGCTGTTGTTCTTCCCGCTCGAACCGACCGGGGGATCAATGACATCGTAGTTGATGCCGCCCTTTTCCTTGGCCAGTGTGGAGAGCGGCCCCCAGCAGCGCGGCATGAACCACGGGCCTTCCAGCACCATAGCGCACCGGCCGCTGTCCACCCCCACGCCACCGCCCTGGATCACCTCGGGGCTGGGCGACCACTTGTTGGCGATCGTGTCCTCGACGCAGAACTGCAGGGCCGAGATCACATCGGGATGATCCCACATCGCCTTCTTAGGCTCCATGATCTGATCCCACTCGATGTAACCATTGCGTCGCATAAAGGCCACGACGCGACCATAACCGCCGTTCCAGCCGGCCGCCTGTGCCCAGCCATAGTAACGGGTGCCGCCTTCCTCGAAGGAGAGCTTGGGGATCATCGCCATGTAGTCATCCCAGGTCCAACCCTTCTTCGGATAGGGGACGCCTTTCTTGTCGAACTGGTCTTTGTTGTAGTAGATCACCAGCGGGCCGGTATCCACCGGGCTCATGAAGGTGGCCCCGCGCCAGGTGGTCATGTTTTTGTAGCCGCTGGTGCTGGCCCACTTGCCGCTCTCGTTGTCCTTCTTGATGTAGTCATCGAGCGGGGCAATGACCTTGGCGTCCGCATAGGTCTGCCACATCCAGCCTTGCATATAAAGGATGTCGGCGGGATCGCCGCCGGCGAAGTTCGCCTGCATCTTCTCGTAATAGCCACCCGCATACTGCTCGGTGGTAACCTTGACCTTGTCCTGCTTCGCCTGGAACGCCTTGACCATATTCTCGTAGACCGAGGCATCCTGGACATCGGCCCAGACAGAGAGACGGATACTGGCGGCGGCCGCGGCGGCTGGCGCCTTGGCCGGCGCCGCGGTGGCCTCCGCTTTGGCGGGTGCGGCCGGCGCGGCCGGGGCCGCCGGCGCGGGGGCCGCGGGTGTCGAACAAGCGGCTAATGCCGCGCCCGCAGTTACGAGAGCGCCGGCACGCAAGAAATCACGACGGGACAGGAGCTTCTTCACCTTACCACCTCCGTGGGTTGAGGAATGACAAGCGGTTGAATAGACAGAGTCTAACGAAACAAACGACGGAATTCGAGAGTCATCAGTCGGGCCGGCTGGTCGCAACGACCACTGGCAACGCTTCATCGCCTCCTTTCCGCCCCCCCTACATCGAATGGGCGAACGCCGATGCTGCCACTGTGGGCAACAAACAATCACGAAATCCGCTGGCAACAGTACGAAGGGTCAAGGGCCGGCTTGCCGAAGTGACGGTCTGATATGATATAATGAACAGGATCGGCCCCACACGCGGATCATAGCACGCGGGCCGGCGTGCCGTCTATGTCGCATTACGACAAGTATGCGACAATCTTACGCCATTCGAGTCCCAGCGCATGACCGAAACGACCAGCGAGGCGCCGCCCGCCCTGTGGGCGGATCAAGTGAAAGATGCCCTGGAGCATCTCTACGATCTGGCCCATCTTCAGCATCATCCCCTGACCGGGAGCCTATTCGCCGGGAGCGCATCGGCCAACAGCACGGGGCAGCGGTTGCGCGCCGCGCTGGCCGATGCGATTGAGGCGCTGAACCCCGGCAAAGGCGCAGCGTTCCGCGCGCCCCATGCGCGCATCTACAACCTGCTCACGCTGCACTACGTTGACAAGGTCACGATCCGCGAGGCCGCCAACGAATTGGGCATCTCCCCGCGCCAGGCCGATCGAGGGCTGCGCCAGGGCGAGCAGAGCGTCGCCGAGGTGTTGTGGAGCCGCCGTGCGTCGTTGGCGCCGCCGCAGCCGGACGCCGCGGAGACCTCCTCGCTGCGCGCAGAAATGGCGCTGCTGTCGGTCCACCCCCGGTCGGTTGACCTGACCGCCCTGATCGAGCGTTGCGAGAAGGCCGTCCGCCCGCTGGCCGTGCAGAAAGGGCTTCGGCTTCAGATCACAATGCCAGTCGAACACGTCACCGTTCCCACCGATCCGCTGCTGGCCGAGCAAGTGCTCTTGACCATGCTGAGCCGCGCCCTGGGGCAAACCGACCTGGCGGCCCCCCACTTGAGCCTGGAAATCACGGACGAACGGGTGTCCGTGGCGCTGCGCTATTGCGCCGACCCCGGCGTCGAACCGGTCTTGATCGTGGATCGCGTGGTTTCAGAGCTTGCCGAACGGCTGCGCTGGACCTTGACCGAGCGCGACCGGCCGGACGGGACCCACCATGTCGCCATCCAGATGGCCGCCTGCGGCCCGCTGGTGTTGGTCATTGACGACAACGAGGGGCTGGTCAGCCTGCTGCAACGCTACCTGACCGACCAGACATGCCGGGTGGTCAGCGCGACCAGCGGCGAAGAGGGGCTGCGCCTGGCGCACGAGCTGCGGCCGGCCGCCATCGTGCTCGACATCATGATGCCGGTGATGCATGGCTGGGACGTCCTCCAGCGGCTGCGCGCCAACCGGCAGACCGCCGATATCCCGGTCATCATCTGCTCGGTCATCAACAACCCCGACCTGGCCCAGGCGTTGGGCGCGTCCCTCTTCCTGCCCAAGCCGATCCGGCAGGAAGAGATCCTCGCCGCGCTGGATCGCCTCGGCGTGGTTTAGCTTGCCGGCGCGTTCATCTCGAAGATGATCCGCAGCCCGTCCAGCGTCAGCCAGGGGTCCACGTGCTGGATGACCGGCGTCTCGCGGGCGACCTTCTCGGCCAGCCCGCCGGTCGCGATCACCGTCATCGTATCGCCCAGCTCGCGGCGGAAACGCGCCACCAACCCCTCGACCAGCCCGACATAGCCGAAGAAGATGCCGGCTTGCAGCGCAGCCGAGGTGTTCGTGCCGATGGCGCGGGCCGGCGGCGCGATCTCCACGCGGTAGAGCTTGGAGGCGCGCGCGAAAAGCGCCTCGGCCGCGATGCCGATGCCGGGCGCGATGGCCCCGCCCAGGTAATCCCCCTCCGCGGTGATCGCGTCGAAGGTCGTCGCCGTGCCGAAATCCACCACGCAGGCCGGGCCGCCGTACTTGACCTTCACCGCCGCGCAATCCACCACGCGATCCGCGCCGACTTCGCGCGGGTTTTCGTAGCGGATGCGCACGCCGGTCTTCACCCCGGCGTCCACCACCAGCGGCTCCTGCCCCAGGTAATCCCGGCACACCTCGCGGAAGACGCCAGTCAGCGCGGGCACGACGCTTGCCATCGCCACCCCGGTCACATCGCCCGCCGCGACCCCCTTGTGCGCCAGGAGTTGGCGCAGCAGGATGCCGTACTCGTCCGGCATCCGGTCATGCACCGTCGCCACGCGCCAGGTGGCGTGGAGCCGCTCACCCTGGTAGACGCCCAGGGTGATGTTCGTGTTACCGATATCAATCGCCAGAAACATGTGTACTCTCCCTACGCCCCCAGGAGCAGATTGTCAATCAGCCGGGCGCGGCCGATGCGCACGGCCATCGAGAGCAGGACGCCCCCGGTCGCATCCCCCAGCTCAGCCAGCGTGGTCGGATCGGCCGCGCTGACGTAATCCACCTGCGCCAATGGTTCGGCATCGAGCACGTCGCGCATGGCCCGGCGCAGCCGTTCGCCCTCCCGCGCGCCGGCCAGCCAGGCATCACGCGCGGCGCACAGTGCGCGGTGGAGCACCGGCGCGGCCGCGCGCTGCTCCGGCGTCAAATAGACGTTGCGCGACGACATGGCGAGGCCGTCCGCCTCGCGCACGATGGGGCAGACGACGATCTCCAGCGGGAAGTCCAGGTCGCGGGCCATCTGTTTGATGACCGCGGCCTGCTGCGCGTCCTTCTGACCGAAATAGGCCCGGTCGGGCTGAAAGACGTTGAACAGCTTGGCGACCACCGTTGTCACGCCCCGGAAGTGGCCGGGCCGCACCGCCCCTTCCAACGGCCGCGTCACCTCCTCGACCGTGACGTAAGTCTGGAAGCCGGCGGGATACACTTCCGCCACCGGCGGCGTCCACACCAGATCCACGCCGGCCTCCTCCAGCAAGCGCAGGTCGCGCGGCAGGTCGCGCGGATAGGCCGCCAGATCTTCGCTCGGCGCAAACTGCGTCGGGTTCACAAAGAT
This sequence comes from uncultured Anaerolineales bacterium, assembly GCA_964647225.1. Lineage (GTDB taxonomy): Bacteria > Chloroflexota > Anaerolineae > CG2-30-64-16 > CG2-30-64-16 > CAZYHE01. The sequence continues at coordinate 141 of CAZYHE010000067.1, read as the reverse complement.
CGAAGCGCCCACGAAATCATTCTCCGCGCGGGCGCGGCGGGCCAGCGAAATGTGCCCCGCGTGCAAAAATCCCATCGTCGGCACCAACCCCCACGTGCCCCCCGCCTCCCGCCGAATGCGGCGGACCTCCGCGATTGTAGT
>CAZYHE010000066.1:0-12754 GCA_964647225.1 uncultured Anaerolineales bacterium | reverse complement strand
CGCCCGCGCTTCCCTTTTCGTTCCGGCTGAACCCAGACCCCAAACGCATGCAGTAGTGCATCGTCGTATTCGGGGAGTTGATCGCTGGTAAAGAACGGGATGGGGTCAGCAGAATCCGACCCGTGGCCCGGATGGAATTGCCTTCCGCCAACGCGCGTACCGGCATCTCGAAAATCGCGGGAGCACTTTCCAAACCCCGGGAAAAAGGGGCCGGGTTGCGCAACCGGACGCCGCACCCTGCGTAATACGCTTAAGTCACATTCTTTCAGGAGGGTGCTACGATGGCAATCGCAAAGGAAACCCGATCAGTTCAAGATTTCGACGAGGTTGTGGTCGAGGGGCACGGTGAGCTTGTGTTGGCGCAGGGCGATCAAGAAATGCTTTCGATCGAGGCGGACGCTGAGCTGCTGCCGAAGATCAAGAGCGAAGTGAAGGACGGCCGGCTGGCGCTGGGGATGCAGCACTGGTGGGATCATCTCCTGCCGCCCTGGGGGCCGATCACCTATCGTCTGACGATGAAGACCGTGCGCGGGGTCAGCATCTCTGGCTCCGGCACGGTAACCGCGGGCGATATTCGTACCGACCGCTGCCGCCTGGCGCTGAGCGGGTCGGGCAAGGCCACGCTGGCGCGGTTGACCGCGGAATCGGTCGAATTTCACATCTCCGGCTCTGGCCGGATCGAGGTCGCCGACGGCGAGGTGGGCCGGCAGGCGATCACCATCAGTGGCTCCGGCCATCTGGACGCGTCCGGCCTCGCCTGCGCCGCCGCGGATGTCCACATCAGCGGCTCCGGCAACGTGGCGCTCCAGGCCAGGGAGACGCTCGACGTGCATATCTCCGGCAGCGGCGACGTGCGCTATCGCGGCCAGCCGGCGGTCTCGCAGCACGTGTCGGGCAGCGGGCGGATCAAGCAGGTGGAATAGTAATCCCATGTCCAAATCGGTCATCATCATCGGCGCGGGGATCGCGGGGCTGGCCGCGGGCTGCTATGCCCAGATGAACGGCTACCGCTCGCAGATCTTCGAGTTGCACGATCTTCCGGGCGGGTTATGCACCGCGTGGGAGCGCAAGGGCTACGTCTTCGACGGCTGCATCCACTACCTGCTCGGTTCTGGGCCGGGGCAACCTTATCATCGGATGTGGGAGGAGCTTGGCGCAGTGCAGGGCCGGCGGATGATCCACCACGACGAGTTGATGCGCGTGATCGGCCCGGACGGCAAGACCTTCATCGCCTACACTGATCCCGACCGGCTGGAACGGCACATGAAGGAGCTTTCGCCGGCCGATGCCCGACTGAGCGAGAGCTTCTGCGAGGCAATCCGCCAGTTCACCCGCTTTGACCTGTCGGCGACCCAGGCCAAGCCGCGCAGCCTGATGGGGTTGCAGGACTGGCAGGCGTTCGGGATGACCATGCTGCCCTTCCTCCCGGCGTTGGCGAAGTGGGCGTTGCTGTCGGCCGACGACTTCGCGGCGCGCTTCCGTGATCCGTTCCTGCGCCGGGCCTTCCCGCTGGTATTCGGTTGGGGCACGATCCCGATGATGGCCGCGATCTCGCTCCTGGCCGCCATGAGCGCGGGGAATGCGGCGTTCCCGGCCGGCGCGTCGCTGGAGTTCGCCCGTGCGTTGGCGCGTCGCTACGAAGCCCTGGGCGGGGAGATCCACTATAAGTCACAAGTCGAGCGCATCCTGGTCGAGCGCCAGGCCGGCAAGGCCCGCGCGGTGGGCGTCCGGCTCTACAGCAACGCCGTGCATCGCGCCGACGCCGTCATTTCGGCGGCCGACGGCCACGCGACGATCTTCAACATGCTGGGGGGCGAGTTCGTCAACCGCCAGATCAAGGGGTACTACGACGGCCATCTGCCCGTCTACTCGCAGTTTCAGGTCTCGCTGGGCGTCAAGCGCGATCTATCGGCCGAGCCGCACTGGGCGACCTATCTGCTCGACGAGCCGGCCCTGATCGCCGGAGAGGAGCACCGCGCGATCGGCGTCAAGCACTACTGCTTCGATCCCAGCCTGGCCCCCGCGGGCAAATCGGCCGTCAGTGTCATGCTCCGCAGCGACTACGATTATTGGCAGAACATCTACGGCCGCCGGCCTTACGACACCGAGCAGACCGAGGTCTCCGACCAAGTGATCGCCTTCCTGGAGCGCCGCTATCCGGGGCTGCGGGCGGACATCGAGATCGTGGACGAGGCGACGCCGCTGAGCTACGAGCGCTACACCGGCAGTTGGCAGGGCAGCAGCACCGGCTGGCTGCTGACGACCCGGACGATGCCGCTGAACATCACCGGGATGCCCAAGACCTTGCCCGGCCTGGCAAACTTCACCATGTGCGGTCAGTGGGTCGAGCCGGGCGGCATGGTGCCGGTGGTTGCGATGTCGGGGCGGAATGCGATTCAGATCCTCTGCCACGCGGATCGGAAACCGTTTGTGACGACAACGCCATGACCGCCGTAGATTTTCTCGTGTTTTGGTTTAGAGGCTTTGGCCGGTTGCGTTCGTGACCCCAAACAGACCGGCTAAAGCCTACAAACCAGGGGCTACTTGATTCGCCATGCTCCTTCTCGGTCTCGACATCGGCACCACCACCATCAAAGCCGCGGCCTACGACCCGGAATTGGGTCATGTCGTGGCGATTGCCGCGCGGCCCACGCCGACCGATCACCCCGCGCCGGGGCTGAGCGAGCACGATCCAGAGGCGTTGTGGGAGGCGGTGTGCGCATGTCTGCAGGAGGTGGTGGGGGTGGCTCGGTCGGAGATAGCACGCCCCGCTGTTCCGGGCGCCGGCCACAGCATGGGGATCGCCGGCCTCGCCATCGCCAGCCTGGCCGAGGCCGGGGTGATGCTGGATGCGGCCGGCCGGCCCCTGGCGCCGATCATCGCGTGGTACGACCGGCGTTCCGAGCCGCAGGCGGAGTGGCTGGAGCGCCAGATTTCGGAGGCCGAGCTGCACGCGATCACCGGGCAGCGCGCGGGCGCGTCCTTCGGCGTCTGCAAGTGGCTGTGGATGCAGGAACATTGGCCCGACGCAGCCGCGAAGATGGCGACCTGGCTGCCCGTGCCCAACTACATCTTGTGGCGGCTGACTGGCGAGCGGAGCATTGACCTCTCCCAGGCATCGCGAATGCTGGCGCTCGATCAACGCCGGGGCGATTGGTCGGATCGCATCCTCGACGCGGTCGGGTTGCGCCGCGCGCAGCTCCCCCGGCCGCAGCCCGGCGGGACGGTGATCGGCGCGGTGACCGCGGCGGCTGCGGCCGAGACCGGGCTACCCGCCGGCACGCCCTGCGCGCTCGGCGGGCACGATCATCTGTGCGCGGCGTTCGCGGCCGGCGCGTATCGCCCCGGCGTCGTGGCCGATTCCTCCGGCACCGCCCAAGCCGTCCTCACCGTCGTCCCTGGCTTTGCCTCTACCCCGAAGATGGCCGCCGCGGGCTACGCCTGCTACGCGCACGTCTTGCCCCAACAATATATCCTCAAGGTCGGGTTGAAGGCGGCGGGCGGCGCGGTCGAGTGGCTGGCGCGCCAACTGGCCGGGCTGGACGCGTCGCCGGATCGTTTGCCCTACGACGAACTGCTGGCGCGGGCCGAACGGGGCGTCGGGCGGCGCGCCGGCCCGCTCTGGCTGCCGCACCTGATGGATTCCGGCACGCCCGAAGGGGATCGCGCCAGCCGGGCCGCGCTGGTCGGCGTCCGGCTCGAGCACGACGCGGGCGATATCTTCCGCGGGCTGCTGGAATCGCTGGCGTTCTGGCTGCGCCACAACCTGGACGACGTGGCCGATCTCCCGATCTGGCAGCCGGTGGAGGCGGTGATCCTGCTCGGCGGAACGACCCGGCTGGCGCTCCTCTCGCAGCTCAAGGCCGACGTCTTGGGCCGGCCCGTCATCGTGCCGGAGTTGCCGGAGGCGGCCGCCATCGGCGCGGAGCTGCTGGGGGGGCTGGGCGCGGGCGTCTTCGGCTCGCCGGCCGAGGCGGTCGGCTCATCGCGCTACGGCCGGACGATCATCGAGCCGGACGCCGCGCGTGTGGCCTGGTATGATCGGCTGTATCGGGAGGCGTATCTGCCGCTCTACGCCGCGCTGCGGGAGGTGAATCACCGGCTGGCGGCCTTTTGACGCCCGGCGATGAACGATGGTGGGCGCGCCTTTGTTGGAGGGGCGAGAGCGGTGTATAATCAGATACGCAGGACATCAATCCGATTGCGCTTCTGACTCATATACAGAGGTGATAGCTGATGCATTCCAAACTCACTCTCTCTCCCGACCGATTCTTCGGCCCCGATAGCCGGCAGAAGGAGATCGCCCAACACTTGTATGCGCGGGTGGCGAACCTGCCGCTCGTTTGCCCCCACGGACACGTTGACCCGCGCATGTTCGCCGACCCGAACTATTCGTTCGGCAGCCCGGCCGACCTGCTGATCATCCCCGACCACTATGTCTTTCGGATGCTTTACTCGCAGGGCGTGCCACTGGAGGCGCTCGGCGTGCCCCGGCGCGATGGCGGGCCGGTCGAGAGCGACCATCGCAAGATCTGGCAGACCTTCGCCGATCACTTCACCCTCTTCCGCGGCACGCCGACCGGTGTTTGGTTTGCGCAGGAGTTGGTCGAAGTCTTCGGCGTCGAGGAGAAGCTGAACCGCGCGTCGGCCATGCGCATCTACGATCAGATCGCCGATTGCCTGACCCGGCCGGAGTTCCGCCCGCGCGCCCTGTTCGAGCGGTTCAAGATCGAGGTGCTTGCCACCACCGACGCAGCCGCCGACCCGCTGACGCACCATCAGGCGATCCGGGCGTCGGGCTGGGGCGGGCGCATCGTCCCCACCTTCCGCCCCGACGCGGCGATCAACATTGATATGCCGGGCTGGCGCGAGAACATCGCCGCGCTCAGCGCGGCCAGCGGGATCGAGGTGGGCAGCTATCGGGCGCTCATCGCCGCGTTCGAGAACCGCCGGGCCTTCTTCAAGCAGATGGGCGCCACCGCCACCGATCACGCCGCGCTGATCCCCGCGACCGGCGAACTGAGCGCGGCCGAGGCCGAGACGATCTTCGCTCGCGGCCTCAAGGGCCAGGCGACGGCCGACGACGCGGCGCGCTTCACCGGCCACATGCTGATGGAGATGGCGCGCATGAGCACCGAGGACGGGCTGGTGATGCAGCTTCACCCCGGCTCGTTCCGCAACCATAACCGCGAAGTCTTTGCCCGCCACGGCCTGGACAAGGGCGCGGATATCCCGATCCAGACCGAATACACGCGCAACCTCAAGCCGCTGCTCGACAAATACGGCCGCGACCCCCGGCTGACGCTGATCCTCTTCACGTTGGATGAAACATCCTACAGCCGCGAGCTGGCCCCGCTGGCCGGGCACTATCCCAGCCTGCGGCTCGGCCCGCCGTGGTGGTTCCACGACAGCCTGAACGGCATGGCGCGCTACTTCGATCAGGTGATGGAGACCGCCGGGCTATATAACACGGCCGGTTTCAACGACGACACCCGCGCCTTCCCCTCCATCCCGGCCCGCCACGACGTCTGGCGTCGCGCCGCGGCCAACTGGCTCGCCGGCCTGGTCGTGCGCGGGATCGTGGATGGGGAGGAAGCCGAGGAGATGGTCTACGACGCGGCGTATGGGTTGGTGAAGAAGGCGTATAAGCTTTAGGGCGATAGCAGAGACGGGGACGCGGACGACGCAGATTTCGCGGACAACGCGGACAGACTCAGTCTTTCAACCGCGTTCTCCGCGTCGTCCGCGCAGTCCGCGTTCCAATATCCCGTAGCAGGTCTTTGCGGAACATCCGACGACGCGCGTCAACATTCAGGGAGGCGAGAGCATTCATGTCAGATTTCAAGCATATCGCTGGGTTGGCGGTGTACCCAAATTCATTGGCTGCTGGCTCTGGGATCGAATTCGCGCTGGCGAAGACGGTGGCCGGGCCGCGGCTGGCCGTGTTGGCCGCACCGGGCGCGGCCGTCCTGGCCGACTTCGCGGGGGAGACGAGCGAGCAGGCGGGAAAGACGCTGCTGCTCGGCCCGACCAGCCCGGCCAACGCTGCGGCGCTGCGGGCGCATCTGCCGTGGCTGCGGCCGGGACCGCTCGGCCTGCGCACCTCCGCGGGGATGGGCGACCGGCTGGGGCTGGCGACGCCGGGCCACGTGCAAGCCGTGCGGGCGGTCGGCGGCGACATCGCGCCGATCTTCGCCCAGCAATCCATCCGCGAGATGGCGCGCACCGGTCGCACCCCCCAGCAGGTGATGGATGACGCCACCTGGGGCACATTCCAGGAGGGCTGGCAGGCGGGCGTCGGCGCGGATGCGGATCACCTGAAGACGCCCGCGGACATCGACGCGTGCGCCGCGGCCGGGTTCACCTTCTTCACCATTGACCCCGGCGAGCATGTGGACGGCGCGGCCGACACCGACGACGCGGCGGCCCAGGGCCGCAAGTACGATGCGCTGCCGTGGCTGAACCTGGAGACCAGCGCATCGGCGCTGCGCGCGGCCTACGTCGGCAAGCGTATCGAAATCGAGGATCGCGCCATCGCCTACGACGACGAGACGCTGCTACGCGCGGCGGTGAAGTATGGCCGGGCGGTCGCGCATGTGGCGGCCATGTATCGGCACCTGGACGCAATACGCACTACGCAATCATTCGAGCTCGAAGTCTCCGTGGACGAAACCGACACCCCCACCACCCACGCCGAACATCTCTTCATCGCGCGCGAGTTGCGCCGGCTGGGGGTGAAGTGGGTGAGCCTGGCGCCGCGCTACGTGGGCCGATTCGAGAAGGGCGTGGACTACATCGGGGATCTGGCCGCGTTCGAGGCGGACTTCGCCGGCCATGCGGCCATCGCTCGCGTGGTGGGGCCGTATAAGCTGAGCCTGCACTCCGGCTCCGACAAGTTCAGCATCTATCCTATCGCGGCGCGCCTGACCAAAGGGCTGGTCCACTTGAAGACGGCCGGCACGAGCTATCTGGAGGCGTTGCGCACCATCGCCGCGCTCGATCCGGCCTTCTTCCGGGAGTTATACGTTTTCGCCCGCGAGCGCTACGAGACCGACAAGGTCAGCTATCATGTTTCGGCCGAGCTTGATCGCGCGCCCCGGCCCGAAGATGTGCGCCAGGCCGACCCTTCGACAGGCTCAGGGCGCGGCCTGCCCACCCTGCTCGACCAATTCGACGCGCGAGAGATCATGCACGTCACCTTCGGCTCGGTGCTGCGCTGGACTGCCGGAACGCCCGCGAGCGGGACGCCGGTCGCCGGTGCGGCATTGCGATTCTATCCGCACTTCATGCATCTGTTACGCACGAACGGCGACGCGTACGCGGCGAACGTGAAGGCGCATTTCATCCGGCATTTGAAGCCGTTCGTCTTGTAATCCAATCCGAAGCATCCAGAGCGGAGTCCGGCGGGGTAGGCCGGACGTAGTCGAAGGATGCGGCCATTGGCACGTGATATCCGGCCGCATCCTTCGACTCCACTCCGCCGCCCAAACGACAGGCGGCTCCGTTCCGCTCAGGATGCTCTACTTAAAAGGAGCTTTTCGTGGACTTAACTGAAATCACTCTCACCTACAACTTCACCGGCCTGACCGTCGTCATCACCGGCGGCGCGGGCATCCTGGGCGGCGAGATGGCGTGCGCGCTGGTGGGCTGCGGCGCAAACGTGGCAGTCCTCGACCGCGACCCGGCGCTGGCCGACCGGCTGATCAAGCGCATCAAGATGTTGGATAAGCCCGGCATCGGCAAGGTCGCGGTCGTCTATGGCGATGTGCTCAAGAAGGAAACGCTGATCAAGGCCGAAGAGGTCATCCAGAACGAGTTGGGCGCGGTGGATGCGCTGATCAACGCGGCCGGCGGCAACCGGCCCACGGCCACCACCAGCCCCGACCTCAGCTTCTTCGACCTGCCCGACGACGCGCTGCGCGGGGTCTTCGATCTCAATATCCTCGGCACGATCATCCCCAGCCAGGTTTTTGGCCGCAGCATGGCCGAGCGCAAGGAAGGGAACATCCTGAACATCTCCTCGATGAGCGCGTTCCGGCCGCTCACCCGCGTCGTGGGCTACTCGGCGGCGAAGGCGGGCATCAACAGCTTCACGCAATGGCTGGCGGTGCATATGGCGCAGAACTATTCCCCGCGCATCCGCGTCAACGCCATCGCGCCCGGTTTCTTCTTGACCGAACAAAACCGCTTCCTGATGACCGACAAGGACACGGGTGAGTTGACCCCACGCGGCAAATCGGTCATCGCACACACGCCGATGGCCCGTTTCGGCACGCCCGACGAGCTGATCGGCGCGGTGATGTGGCTGCTCTCGCCCGCATCGTCTTTCGTCACCGGCGCGGTGATCCCGATTGACGGCGGGTTTGCAGCGTTTAGTGGGGTGTGAGAGGAGTATACACGTGAAAGCTCTCGTTTACGAAGGCCCGTGGCAAATGCCGCTGCGGGAGGTTCCCGCGCCCGAACCCGGCCCGGAGGATGTGATCGTGGCGGTGAAGGCGGTCGGGGTGTGTGGATCGGACATCCACGGCTTCACCGGCTCGTCGGGCCGGCGCATCCCGCCGATGATCATGGGGCACGAGTTCAGCGGCGCGATCAGCGCGGTCGGCGCCGCGGTGACCGGCCACAAGCCCGGCGACCGCGTCGTGGTGCAGCCGATCATCACCTGCGGCCAGTGCATCAACTGCCTGGCCGGGCTGCCGAACATCTGCACGAACCGCCGCGGCCTGGGGATGATGACCACGAACGGCGCGTATGCCGAATTCGTGAAGGCCCCGCAGCAGTTGCTCTACGACCTGCCTGCCGAGGTGTCGTGGGAGCATGGCGCGCTGATCGAACCGCTGTCGGTCGGGATGCACGCCGTCAACCAAACCCCCATCCAGCTCATGGACACCGTGCTGATCCTGGGCGCGGGCACGATCGGCCTGATGACGCTGCTGGCGTGCCGGATGAAGGGCGCGGGGCGGATCATCGTCAGCGACCTTAGCCCGCACCGGCTGGCCGCGGCGCGCAAGCTCGGCGCGGACGCGGCGGTCAACCCGGCGAAGGAAGACCTGGGCGAGATCGTCCGTCGCTTCGCTGGCCCGGCCGGCGCGCCGGTGGTAATCGAGGCGGTCGGCGTGACGGCCACGGCCCGGCAATCGCTGGAGCTGGTCAAGCCCGGCGGCCACGTCACCTGGATCGGCAACGCCGCGCCGACCATCGAAATCCCGATGCAGCAGATCGTCACCCGCGAGGTGACGGTGCGCGGGGTCTACGCGTTCAACGTCGAGTTCGGCCGCGCCATCGAGGCGATCCGTTCCGGCCGCGTGGACGTGTCGCCGATCATCGAGCAGGTGTCGCCCCTCGAGGCCGGTCCGCAGGTGGCGCACGACCTGGCGAAGGGCACGCTGGACGCGATCAAGGTTGTGTTGAAGCCGTGACGATAATGGCTCACGGATGACGCGGATTACGCGGATTGGGTTCCTGGTTTTGGAAGGGGTATCCGTGTCATCCGTGAGTTGGGCATCTTCCTTTCGAGGCGAAACATGTATCGTCTGCTTTCCTATCCACTGAGCGCCACGTCGCCCGTATGGCCGGGCAATCCGCCGGCCGCCGAGACGGAGCCGTTCAGCTCGATCGCGCGAGGCGGCAAGTCGAACACGACGCGGCTGCGGCTGTTCAGCCATTCGGGCACGCACGTGGACGCGCCGAAGCATTTCAACGATGCGGGGCCGTCGGCCGTCGAGCTGCCGATCGCGGCGTTCATCTTCAGCCGGCCGTGTGTGGTGGAAGTGCCGAAGCCGGAGGGCGGGTTCATCACGCGGGCGGAGTTGGCGCCACATCGGGACGCGCTCGGTCGGGCGGATCTCTGTCTGCTGCGCACCGGCTGGAGCAGCGTGCGGGCGACCGATCCCGACCGTTATGCCCGGCAAGGGCCGCTGCTTCACCCCGACGCCGCGCGCTTCCTGGTGGATGAGTGCCCCAGCCTGCGCGGAGTGGCGACGGATGCCATCTCGATCGGCGCGCCCGGCCACGGCCGCGAATCGGTCGAGACGCACCAGGTGCTCACCAGCCTGGGCCGCGCCGATGGCCGCTTCCTGTTGATCTACGAGGATCTGCGCATTGATCCCGACCTGGGCCAGGCCCGCCGCATCTTCGGTTGGCCGTTGCTGATCGAAGGCTCCGATGGCAGCCCGTGTGTGATCGTGGCGGAGTTTGAGTAAACAAATCTGCAAATAGCAAATCAGCAAATCAGTTGCGAGCGGCCACCTGCTCATTTGCAATTTGCTATCTGCCCATTTGCAAGTCTATCTTCGGAGGAATTACGTGGCTACCTTTCCCGAATCTGCCCGCCCGTTGGCGGAGTTGAAACCGACCGGCGAGTTCTTCGTCGGTATTGATTCTGACGGCTGCGCGTTCGACACGATGGAGATCAAGCACAAGGAGTGCTTCTGCCCGAACGTTATCAAGTGGTGGGACTTGCAGCCGGTCTCCAAGTATGCCCGCGAGGCGGTCGAGTTCGTCAACCTCTACTCGAAGTGGCGCGGGATCAACCGTTGGCCCGCGCTGACGATGGTGTTCGATCTGTTGACCGAGCGGCCGGAGGTGATCGCCCGTCACGTGAAAATCACCGAGGCGCAAAAGGTGCGCGCGTTCATTGCCCAGAAGGAATTCCCGCTCAGCAACGATGGCTTGAAGAAATACATGGCGCTGCACCCCGACCCGGAGCTGCAGACCGCCTGGAACTGGACGACCGGCGTCAACGCGACTGTGGGGGAAATCGTCCACGGTGTGCCGCCCTTCCCGTTCCTGCGCGAGAGCCTGGAAGCGATGAAGGGCAAGGCGGACATGGTCGTCGTTTCGGCCACGCCCACCGAGGCGCTGATCCGCGAGTGGCAGGAGCACGACATCGCCCAGTATGCGCGCCTCATCGCCGGGCAGGAGTTGGGCACCAAAAAGCAGCATCTCGGCCTGGCCGCCAAGGGCAAGTACGCATCGGATCACATCCTGATGGTCGGCGATGCGCCGGGCGACATGGACGCGGCCCGCGCCAACGATGCGCTCTTCTTCCCGATCAACCCGGGCGCGGAGGAGAAGTCGTGGGAACGTTTCTATCACGAGGCGCTGCCGCGCTTCTTCGCCGGCACGTACAAGGGCGACTACGAGGCTGCGTTGATCGTTGAGTTCGAGAAGCTGCTGCCCGATACGCCGCCGTGGAAGAGATAGCAAAATATAACAACGAATCATCGGGATAGACCGAACCCACTCGCCGCGGCGAGCGATTCGGTTCATCCGGCGGATTCGTTGTCATATCTCGAAAGCAGCATGGAGGTCTTTATGGTCATCGGTACAGGCTATGCCGACCGCTTCCTGAGCGACGACGAAATTCGGCAGGTGGTCTTCGGGGGCTTTGCGCAGGCCGACGTGGCCGGCAAGCGCGTGCTGGTCATCATCCCGGATAGCACGCGCACCGCGCCCAACGGCCAGCTCTTCCGGCTGTTCCATGAGGCGTTGTCGGGCAAGGTCGCGGCGCTGGATTATCTCGTTGCGCTCGGCACGCACATGCCGATGAGCGATGACGCGCTCAACCGCCTGCTGAGCATCACGGCCGAGGAGCGCGCCACGAAGTATGCCGGCGTGCGCATCTTCAACCACGCGTGGGACGACCCGAACGCGTTGGTCCGGCTCGGCACGATTCCCGCGGACGAGATCGCGCAACTCACGGGCGGGCTGTTCCGGCAGGAGGTCGCGGTCACGGTCAACCGGCTGGTGCTCGACTACGACCTGCTGGTGATCTGTGGGCCGACCTTCCCGCACGAGGTCGTCGGTTTCTCCGGCGGCAACAAGTACTTCTTCCCCGGCGTCTCCGGCGCGGAGGTGATCAACTTCACCCATTGGCTGGGCGCGGTGATGACCAACTACGCGATCATCGGCACGAAGCACACCCCGGTGCGCGCGGTCATCAACCGGGCGGCGGCGATGATCGCGCGGCCCAAGCTGTGCTGCGCGATGGTGGTGGCGCCGGCCAAAGGCGAGGTCATCCACGCGGCCGTTCCGCCCCTCAACGGCCTCTACTTCGGCACGCCCGAAGAGGCGTGGGAGGCCGCGTCCGACCTGTCGAGCCAGGTGCATGTCGTCTGGGTGGACAAGCCATATAAGCGCGTGCTCTCGGTGATGCCGCATCTCTACGATGATGTTTGGACGGGCGCCAAGGGAATGTACAAGATGGAGCCGGCCATCGCCGACGGCGGCGAGGTAATCATCTACGCGCCGCACATCACCGAGGTGTCGTACACCCACGGCCACATCCTGGAGCAGATCGGCTATCACTGCCGCGACTACTTCCTGAAGCAATGGGACAAGTTCAAGGACATCCCCGGCGGCGTGATGGCGCACTCGACGCACGTGCGCGGGCAGGGCAGCTATGACCCGGCGACCGGCGCGGAGACGCTGCGCATCAAGGTGACACTGGCAACCGGTATCTCTCGCGAGCGGTGCGAAAAGATCAACCTCGGCTACCTGGATCCGGCGACGATCAATATCGAGGAGTGGCGAGATCGGGAGGACGAAGGGATCCTGCTGGTGCCGAAGGCGGGGGAAATGCTGTACCGGGTGAAGTCGTGAAGGTAGCGACTTGCCTCGCACCGTATATGGTGCTATAGTGATGTCATGCGCGCCGTCATAGATACGAATGTCGTTTTCGAGGTGTTGACAAAAGGCCAAGACGCGTGCGAGCTGATCGTAGATGCATGGCTGGCCGATGTCTTCCGGTCAT
>CAZYHE010000065.1:10424-12773 GCA_964647225.1 uncultured Anaerolineales bacterium | reverse complement strand
CACCCAGGTCGAAGGCGCGCATATCGACCTCGATCCAGGCGACCGAAACGCCGCTCGCTGCGGCTTTGCGACGGGCTTCGTTGAGCATCCCGCTCGACAGATCAATCCCCGTAACTTTCAGCCCGGCCTGCGCCAGCGGGATGGCGACCCGGCCCGTGCCGCACGCCAATTCCAGCAGCGTGTCGTCGCGTCGCCCGCGTTGCGCCTGGGCCAACAGAAACGGCAGATCGCCGCCATAGTCAACAAACAGCCGGTCATAGTGCCGGCCATCGCGGTAGATCTGATCAGTCATCGCCCCTCCCCTCGAAGGCGCGTTTGAACCCCAACCGCTGGCCTTGATCGGCATCCTCCACGATGTGCGCCAGGTTGTTGACCGTGATCGTCCAGTTGAAGTCGCGCCCGGCGAGCAGGCGGACGACCTCTGGCAGCATGTCAGCGCGCAGGTCGCCGCAACCGAGCGTGATGTGGGGCAGCCAGTGATCGGGATCGTAGTAAGCCAGGCTGCCCGCCGCGCACGCCGCCAGTTCCGACCACAACGCCTGATGGAATCGAGTCAGCGCCGGGCTGCGCACAACCGGGATGTACAGTACGGGCGACTTCCCTGCGAAGATGCCCAGCCCGGATGTCCTGACCTGAAAAGGCGCTGTGGCACGGGCAAGACGCCCGAATCCGGGCACGAGGCCGCCAGGATCGTAATTATGAGCGACATGATACGAAAAATGGGGATGAGGCGTGGCGTAGACGCCGCGCAAGCCGAAGCGAGTTTCCAGCTCACGCCAAAGCGTCTCTGTCAGTTCGTAGGAGTGATCGTCCAGCAACGATACCACGGCCTGCATCGCACACCGCCTCGAAGTGGATTTGTCGGTATCTACGACAGATTGCCAACAAGCTCGGCCAACACTGCCGCCGCGGCAAGCGGCACGGCAACTGCTACGGCAGGCGTCAACGTCTCGCCGAAGGTCAGAACATCCTCAACTTCGACCGCGACAATCGTGATCGCGTCCTCTGCTGGCAGCGCCATGCCGATCCGCCGGCCCCACGCCAACGCGCCCTGGAAGGAGAGATCGTGGGTCGAGCCGGCGTGAAGTGATGCATGCAGGTCATCGGGGACTAACCGATAAATCTGCCCCGGCGCGCCATCGCGCGTCTGGATCGCATCCACGAGGATTAGCCGGTCGTAGCCGACGATCACCTCCAGCAGCCGCAGCCCGCCAACGCACGCCTCTTGGACATCCACGTCATTCGGTAGCCCGCGCGCGGCAACCTCCCGCACGACGTAGACGCCGATGCCGTCATCGGTCAGGATCGGATTGCCGAGACCGAGCACGAGAGTTCTCATCGAAGGATGGCATTAATCAAACTGGGAGACATGCAAAGCTCCTCTGAGGTTGAGGGCCGCGTAGGGGCTTCTGGAAACCGACTCAGCCAAGGCAGCAGATCAGCGCGCTCGGTGCTCGCCCCACACCAATTGCGGCCCATCGAAGAGCAACGATAACAGGTTCAACACATCCCGGCCCAAGACCCCCCAGGGTTGGTCAATCACCAGGTAGCTGCCGCGAAAGATCTTGTTTAGAAAGATCATTTCCAACCGGACAGCCGCCGCCAGGCTCTTTGTGCCGTCAAACCCCATCAACTCGTACTGTGTATGCGTATCCTTGCCGAGATCCAACTGATCAGCAGCGGACTGCGGGATCAAGGTAACATCGGCGCCAGAATCCAGTAGCATTGGCACATCGTTCACACGGCGGCCGCTGCCCGGATTGCGCAGCGTCACTGTCGCCAGTGGCGCTGGCGGGCTGAACAAGGCATCGTCATACTTCGGCATCAGATCCAACCTCGATCATCTCCTTCAGGAAGTCGGCAGCTTGTTCGGGATGGACGAGCCGAGGACTAACAACGCGAACCTGTTTGGTCTCTTGCTCAGGGACGAGCACATATACCTTGGTTTGCTCCGGCAACCGGACGTTTTTTCTCAGGCGAATCTGGCCGTATTGAACAACACCTTCATATGTTGCGATGCCCATCCCACACCTCGCTTCTCGCAGAACCGCAATTGCATTTCACAACACCTCCCAGTCTATCATGGAAGCGATGATGCAACAAGTGCGAATCTTTTGGTAGGACTGCTCGATCAACTTACCTTTTCACCCGCTCGCTCACCGGCGTGTTCATCAGTTGCGGATCGGGCGTCCCCGGCCCGCATTCGGGCATGTAGCAGGTGACGTCCACGAAGACGCACTTCTGCTGGCAGCTTGGGCACTCCGCGGGCGGCGGAGGCGCGGCCTGATAGGTGTAGCCGCACTCCGAGCATTTCCACCAGGGTTGGGGGTTGCGTTTACGGGTTGGCAT
>CAZYHE010000065.1:1480-10324 GCA_964647225.1 uncultured Anaerolineales bacterium | reverse complement strand
AGCCGCACTCCGAGCATTTCCACCAGGGTTGGGGGTTGCGTTTACGGGTTGGCATGGGAACCTCCTGACGATAGACGATAAACGACGGACGACGATGGGCTTGTTCTGCTATTCCGACTCGCGGGGTTCGATGTGTCTTGATTGCACCTCTCGCATGGAGAAGCAATCACGCCAGACTTGCTATCCAGTTTGGCAGTCGCGAGGTTGTGAACAAACTCAAACCACGCACCGGCAGCCACACTCCAGCTCAATCGTCACCGGCGAGACGTGGCGCGCGACGCGATCGCGGCGGGTGTGCAGTACGAGCAGCGTGTACGGATCGAAGACGATGACATCCTTGACGCCTTGGGTCAGGTAGAAGCGCGGGCCGATCTCCAGATCTTTGGCCTCGGAACCCTGGCTCACGATCTCGATGACCGCTTCGGGCAGCAGCGTGATGGCCTCATCCTGCTCTTCCGGCTCGCGGCAGTAGATCGAGATGTCAGGTCGCTTCAGGGAGCCGTCCGGGAAACTCACGTACACGTCGGCCAAGTGGACGCACCCGCAAACAGGCTTCCCATCCTGAACTGTTGGCGCAATCGAGGCGCGAATGCGGTCAATAGCCTGTTGGTGACGCCGCGCCGGTGAGAATTCCCACAGCGGCAGTCCACCCACGATCTCCAGGCGGATGCCAAGCTCGTTCGCCTGCACGAGCCGCCGGTCAAGGGGATGATGTCCAGGGATATTGTTCAGCATGGCGAACCTCCAACAGTGCTTTCACGTTCATCAGGTCGCCTCAGGGGCCTTGCATACTTCCCCGCGGCTGACAAGAGAGATTATGCGGGCATCAGCGCATACGGCCGAATCTCGCGTGCTAACCGGGGTTCCAATGCATCGGCAGTCACATCCAAGTCGTACTCCGCCTGCAACCCCAACCAGAACCGCGGCGACGTGCCGAAAAAATGCGCCAGCCGCAGGGCCGTGTCCGCCGTGACACTTCGCTTTTCCAACACGATCTCATTGATGCGGCGCGTGTCCACACCGATGGCGAGCGCCAGCCGATTTTGGCTCAGCCCCAGCGGTTTGAGGAACTCTTCCAGCAACACCTCACCGGGATGCACCGGCTTCAGCTTCTCCTCGGCCATCGTTCGACTCTCCCCGCTAATGACACGGCCCAGGCCTGCGAAGCCGAGCAAAGCCTCGTAAACCTGGGCCAGCGCAACGATGTCCCTGGCTCGGCGCTTAGCCCAACATGTGCGCCAGGCGCTGGACGTGGCCCTTCTCCTCGGCAATAACAGCGGTCAGGGCCGGCCGATCCTCCTCGCCGACCAGGTCGCGCAGGTCATAAAAGAAGAGCAAGGTATCTTTCTCGAAGCCGATGGCCGCTTGCAGGGCCAGCCGGGCGGTCGTCGCCCGTTCAGCGATTGCCAGCGCCTTGTCTGGCCCGCCGAACAGCGCGTTGTCGAGCGCGGCCTGCACATAGGCCGCATAGTCGTCGCCGGCGATCGGGGCCGTTCCCACTTCGGCTGCCATCTTCTTGAAAAGCGCGTAATGCCGCCTCTCGGCGACAGCCAGATCGCTGAAAAGCGCCTGGATCGGGAGATCGGACGTCTTCGCAAGCGCGGCGGTGTAGAACGCCTCGCCGTTTTGCTCGATTTGCATTGCCATTTCGAGCGCTTGTGCTGCCGTGAATGCTGCCATGTCACCTCCTAGAAGTATCTGCTATGCCCGCCTCAACACATCCTGGACCTGCCCATCCGCGCCGATGATCCGCACCTCTAGCGGCATCTGACCGGACAGCGAGTGTGTGGCGCAGCCGAAGCACGGATCGTATGACCGGAACGCCATCTCCACGCGATTCAGGATGCCTTCCGTCACCACGCCCTTCTGGATCACCGCCTGAGCCGCCTGCTTGACGGAGATGGCGATCGGCGCGTAGTTGTTAGTCGTGCCGACGATCAGGTTCGCCTTCTTGACGATCCCGCGCTCGTCGGTGATGTAGTGATGCGTCAACGTGCCGCGCGGGGCCTCGACGATGCCGACGCCTTCGGTCGGTTTCTCGGTCGGCAGGTTGCGGAAGTGCGAGCCCGTGATCTCAGGATCGGTGCTCAACTCCAGCAGCCGCTCGGCCGCGTAGAGCAACTCGACCAGCCGCGCCCAATGGGTCGCGAGGGTGTGATGCACCGGCTTGCCGCCCAGCGTGGCGTAGAACTCCTCGTAGGCGGCCTGCGCCTTCGGGGTCGCCATCCCGTCGGACGCGTTGAGCCGCGAGAGCGGGGTGGCCTGGTAGACGCCGCTGTCCTTGCCGGGTACCAGCCCCTTCCAGCCCACCTTCTTCAGGTAGGGGAATTTGAGATACGTCCACGGCTCGACCCGCTCGGCGATGACGTCCAGATATTCGTGCGGGCTGTATTTGAGCAACTCCACCCCATCCGGCCCGACCACGCGCACCTTGCCGTCGTAGAAGTTGGTCTTGTTGTTGGCGTCCACCATGCCCATGTAGTAGGTGGGCAGGGTGAAGGCTTTCGACAGGATCAGGTCTACGTAGCCCTGGTTCTTGAGCACCACGTCTTTGAAAAGCTGGATACTGAACTGGCCGAAGTCCACCAGTTCACGCGCGGTCTTCTCGAAGCCGGCCCGCTCCTCCTCGGTGATCTTCTTCGCCACGCCGCCGGGCACGCCGAAGGTGGGGTGTACCTTCCGGCCGCCCAGCGCGCCGATGATGTCCATCGCCTTCCCGCGCGCCTGGATCACCGCGGTGCCGGTCTCGACGCCGACCTTGTGGATCAGGCCGAGGATGTTGCGCTCGGCCGGCGGCGCGTCCGGCCCCAGGACGAAGTCGGGCGCGGCCAGGATGTAGAAGTGGACGGTGTGATCCGCGACGTAGAACGCGGAGTAGAACAACTCGCGCAGCTTCTTGGCCGTCGGCGGCGGGTCCACATGGTAGACCGCGTCGCACGCCTTGGTGGCGGCCATGTGGTGCGCCTCGGGGCACACGCCGCAGATGCGCGGGGTGATGTCGTTCATCTCCTCGACGCGGCGCCCCTCCGCGAACTTCTCGAACCCGCGCAACTCCGGGATCACCATGTACGCGTTGGCGACGTCGCCGGCGTCATCCAGGAAGATGTCAATCCGGCCGTGACCTTCCAGCCGGGTGATGGGGTCAATGCTGATTTTCTGCATGGCTTGCTCCTTGCGGTAGATTGGTAGATTGGTACATTGGTAGATTGGTACATTGGGCTTCCGGTCTACCAGTTTACCAAGTCACCAAGTTACCAGTTTACCAGTTTACCAATCTACCGTCCCAACTTCGCCCGATGCAACATGGACGCCGGCAAGCTAAACCGGTAAAACGTCCCGATCGGGTCGAGGATGTCGCCGACGATGCGGCGGGCTTCCTCCTCGGTGTCGGCGTCCACGACGGACGCGACCGCCGAGAGGAGCGCGGCGCCCTGGTCACGGACGTGCGGCGCCGGGCCATAGCAGCCGCGGCACGGGATGTCCACCTGGGGGCAGAGCGCGCCGCAGCCGCCGCGCGTCGCCGGCCCCGAGCAGATGATCCCCTGATCGAAGAGGCACTGGGTCGAGTCGGCGATGATCTCGTGGTAGCGGTAGAACTTCTTGATCCGCTTTTCCTCGCGCACGTGCTTGCACTCGTCGCACACCGTCTTCTCGGTCGCGCCGATGACGCTCCCCTTCGGCGGCAGCTTGCCCGACACGATCGCCTCGATCACCGCCCAAATCTGCGGATCTTGCGGCGGGCAGCCGGGCAGGTAGTAATCCACATCCGTCACCTGATCGAGTGTCTTGACCGTGTTGTAGAACTTCGGGATCTCGATCTCCCCTTCAGGCATCGGATAGGCCGTTTGCGGCACGACCTTGTTCGGGTTATCCACCGAAGGGCATTCCAGATAGACGCGCTCGAAGATGGATTGGCGGTCGAACAGGTTCGCCAGACCGGGAATGCACCCCTCGTAGGCGCAGGAGCCGAACGCCACCAGCACTTTCGACTTCTTCCGCAGCAGGTGGGCCAGATGCTCGTTCTCGCTCGTGCGGATGGCGCCGTTGAACAGGCAGACGTCCATGTAGCCGTCGGGATACCCTTCGACATCCTGGTACTTGAAGTCCATCGCGCAAGGCCAGAAGACGATGTCGGCCACCGAATCCACGATCAGCAGCTTCTCACGCAACTCGACGACCGCGATCTCGCAGCCGCCGCAGGAGGCCGCCCAGTAGATGCCGAGTTTGAGCTTTCCATTTCCAGGCATGGCTTAGTCCTCCTTGCTGGCGAGTTGTTGCTTCCAGTTGAGCGGCCCCAGCACACGCACCTGCTCGGTGAAGTCGCGGACAAGCTGCGCCCACTTGGGCGCCTCTGCGCCGGAGATCCAGCCCCAATGGAAGCGGCCGGCCTCGATGCCGAATTGTTGCAGCAACGCCTCCACCAGCGGCATGCGCCGGAAGGTCTTGAAGTTGCCGTTGGTGTAGTGGCAGTCGCCGGGCGGATGGCAGCCGGAGATGACCACGCCATCGGCCCCTTCGGCGAACGCCTTCAGGATGAAGGCCGGCTCGATGCGCCCCGTACACATGAAGCGGATGATGTCCACGTTCGGCGGCTGCTCCATGCGAGACACGCCGGCCGTATCGGCCGCGGTGTAGGTACACCAGTTACAGAGAAAGCCCACGATGCGAGGCTCGAATTTGCCGTTTGTGCTCATCTCACACCTCCACCCGCTCCGGCATCCGGAACAGCCCCTCGATCTGCGCGTAGATCTGCTCATCCGTGAAGTGCTGGCCCGTGATCGCGCCCGCGGGACAGGTCGCCACGCAGGTGCCGCAGCCCTTGCACAGCGCCTCGTTGATGCGCGCGCTGTTCGCGTCCACGATGAAGCTGATCGCGCCGTACGGGCACACCGACAGACAGGTCTTGCACGCGGAGCAGAGCTTCTCGTCCACGATGGCGACCTGCGGCGAGATGGTCACTTCGCCCTTGCACAACAGCGCCAGCGCCATCGAGGCCGCTGCGCCCGCGTGCGCCACCGTGTCGGGCACGTCCTTCGGGCTTTGCGCACAGCCCGCCAGGAAGACGCCGTCGGTGTTGGTCTCGACCGGCTTCAGCTTGGGATGCGCCTCGGCAAACCAGCCGTCGGAGGTGCGGGAAAGGCCGAACAACGAGCCGACCTTCGACGCATCAGCCGGGGCCTCGATGGCCGAGCTGAGCACGACCATATCCACGTCGGCCGCGACGAGCTTGCCCAGGTTGGCGTCTTCGCCCGTCACGCGCAGCTTGCCGGAGGGGAGCACCTGCACCTCGGCCCCGCGGCCGCGTACCATCGTCACCCCTTCCTCCTGGACCCGCTCGTAGAACTCCTCGTAGCCCTTGCCGAACGCCCGCATGTCCATGTAGAACTCGTACACCTCGGCGTGCGTCTTGTCGCGCACCAGATGCGCCTGCTTGAGCGAAACCATGCAGCAGATGCGCGAGCAGTATTCGTGCGCGTTGGCGTTTTTGTCGCGCGAGCCGACGCAGTGGATGATCGCCACCCGCTCCGGCTTCACCCCATCGGCCGTCACGATCTCGCCGCCGGTCGGGCCGCTGGCGTTCGACAGCCGCTCGAATTCCAGCGCGGTGATGATGTTCGGCGATCTGCCATAGGAGTACTGGGTCAGTTTGCTCGAATCCCACATCTGGAAACCGGTCGCCACGATGATCGCGCCGACGTTCAACTCCACGACCTCGTCCTTCTGGGTGAAGTCTATGGCGTTGGCCTCGCAGAGCTGCTGGCATGCGCCGCACGCGTCGGCGATCTGGCCGAGCGAGCGGTCGTACTGCCGGAAGCGGATGCACGAGTCGGTGTCAATCACCGGGACGCGCGGCACGGCCTGGAGCGACGGCACGTAGATGGCCGCGGTCGGGCCGAGCGGCTTCTCGGCGTAGATCCCCTGCTCCTCCAGCACGATGTCAATCGCGCCCGTGGGGCAGACGATGGTGCATGCGCCGCAGCCGATGCACTGCCGCGTCTTCTCCATGAAGGGCGGGCCGACCTTGCGATCCACCCCGCGGCTGGAGAAGTTGAGCACGTGCGCCTGCACCATGTCGTTGCAGACGCGCACGCACAGGCCGCAGAGGATGCACTTCTCTTCGGGGTGCTCGACGTGGAAGGGCGGCTCGGTCACACCATATTCGGCCGCCAACTCCTGGATGATCGGCACCTTGGGCGTGCGTGAGAGCATCAGCCCCATGATCATCTTGCGCGCCTCGCGCACATCGGGCGAGTTGGTCTGCACCTCCAGCCCATCCCACGCGGGATGCGTGCAGGAGGTGTGCAGGCTCGACCAGTCGCGGCCCTTCTGCCGCACCTCAACGGTGCATAGCCGGCACGCGCCGTAGGGTTCCAACACCGGATGGTAGCAGAGGGTCGGGATGTGGATGCTGTTCTTGCGGCAGACCTCCAGGATCGTCATGTCGTCGTCCGCCTGGATGACCTGGCCGTCAATCGTCAATGTCGTCTTTGTCATCGCTTCGCCCCCTTCGGCGCGGTGTGGCCGTTGCCGCCGTTACCGCCCGGCGCCGTCACCTTGCGCGCCGGGATATCGAGCGGGCCGCTGGGTGGTTTGGGGCCTTCGTTCGTGATCACCGGCACCTGCACTTTGCCATCCACGACCATCGCCCTGGGCACGATCTGTATCGCGTCGAGCTTGCACGCGTCGAAGCACGCGCCGCAGTGGATGCACTTGACCTGGTCAATCTCGTGCGGCTGCTTGGCCGAGCCGGCAATGCCATCCTGCGGACACGCCTTGACGCACAGCCCGCACCCCTTGCACTTTTCTTCGGTGATGACGTAGGCCACCAGGCTGCGGCAGACGCCCGACGCGCAGTACTTGTCGTGGATGTGCTCCTCGTATTCCTTGTGGAAATAGCGCAGCGTGCTGAGCACCGGGTTGGGCGCGGATTTGCCCAGGCCGCACAGCGACGAACTGGCGACCGTCTTGGCGAGCGCCTCCAGCGTGGGCAGATCGCTCTCCTTCGCCGTCCCATCACAGACCGCGGTCAGGATCTCCAGCATCCGTTTGATCCCCTCACGGCAGGTCGAGCATTTGCCGCATGACTCGTCCTTGAGGAATTCCAGGAAGTAGCGGGAGATGTCCACCATGCAGGTGCGGTCGTCCAGGACGATCATGCCGCCGGAACCCATCATCGAACCGGCCTCCGACAGGCTCTCGTAATCCACGGGGATGTCGAGCATTGCGGCCGGGATGCAGCCGCCGGAAGGCCCGCCCGTCTGCACCGCCTTGATCTTGCGGCCCCTGGGCGGCCCGCCGCCGATCTCATTCACGATGGTCTTCAGGCTCATGCCCATCGGCACTTCGATCAAGCCCGGGTTGCGCACCTTGCCCACCAGGCAAAACGCCTTGGTGCCCTTGCTGCGCTCGGTGCCGATCGCGGCGAACCACCCGGCGCCCTTATTGATGATGGGCGGGACGTTGGCCCACGTCTCGACGTTGTTCAGGCACGACGGCCGATCCCACAGGCCGCGCTCGGTGGCATGCACGTGCTTGGCGCGCGGCTCGCCGACCGTGCCCTCGATGGATTGCATCAGCGCGGAGGACTCGCCGCAGACGAACGCGCCGGCCCCGCGCACGATCTTGATGTCGAAGTCGAAGCCGGCGCCGAGAATGTCGTGGCCGAGCAGACCGAACTCGCGGGCCTTCTCGATGGCAATGCCCAGGTTCTTCACCGCCAGCGGATACTCGTCGCGCACATAGAGGTAGCCCTGGGCCGCGCCGACGGCAAATCCGCCGATGATCATCCCCTCGATCACCGAGTGGGGGTCGCCTTCCATCAGCGCGCGATCCATGAACGCGCCGGGGTCCCCCTCGTCGCCGTTGGCGATCACGTACTTGGGCGAGCCATGCGCGTGCCGGGTGTGTTCCCACTTGCGGCCGGTGTAGAAGCCCGCGCCCCCGCGGCCGCGCAAGCCCGACTTCTTGATCTCCTCGATCACCGCGTCCGGTGTCATAGTGGTGAGCGCCTTGCCCAGCGCCTCGTAGCCGCCCACCGCGATGTACTCCTCGATGGAGGTCGGCTCGATCATGCCGCAGTGCTCCAGGACGATGCGCTGCTGCTTGCCGAACGCCGGGATATCCTCGTAGCGCTGAACCGTTTTGCGGCTGGACGGCTCTTTGTAGAGCAGCTTCTGGACGATCCGGCCCTTGACCAGCGTCTCCTCGACGATTTCCGGCACGTCAGCCGCGGTCACATTCGTATAAAACGTGCCGGGCGGCTCGATGGTGAGCACCGGCCCCATGCTGCAAAAACCGCGGCAGCCGGTCTCGACCACCCGCACCTCACCGGCCAGCCCGCGGCGTGCGATCTCCTCCCGCAGCGCGGGAATAAATTCAGGGGCGCGGCCGTGGAGGCAACTCACCAATACATCAGCACGATAGAGTTCAGTCATGGTCTACCCCCTCGCCGCGGGCGCTTCGCCGTGCCCGCCCACCACCCACGGCTGGACGACGTGGCCCTGGACGAGGTGCTCTTCGATGATGCGCGGCACCATCGTCGTGTCCACATTGCCGTAGGTGATGCGCGGGCCGCCGCTCTGCTGGATGTCCACCAGCGGCTCCTTCGCGCACATGCCGATGCAGCCGGTGGTGACGATGTGCGCATCTATCTTGCGCGCAGACAGTTCATCCAGGAAGGCCTGCATCACCTCGCGCGCGCCGGCCGCAATGCCGCACGTGCCCATCCCGACCGTGACGGTCGTGCTGGACTCCGTGCGCGTTTTGATATCCTGCTGCAGCCGCGTGCGCAAGGAACGGAGTTCATCAAGGCTCTTGAGTTGAGGCATAGTTGGGTCTCCTTTG
>CAZYHE010000065.1:0-1380 GCA_964647225.1 uncultured Anaerolineales bacterium | reverse complement strand
TCCCCTTCGGCGGCACCGCGGACATATCCACCGGCGCCTTGACCGCGGCCTTGGGCGTCACTTGCGCCGCGACCTTGATCGCCTGGCCGGCGCGCAGGGTTCTGAGCTGTTTGGCCGCGGCGTCGGAGGTCATCTGGCCGAGCGGCTCGTCGTCAATCACGACGATCGGCGCGAGCGCGCAGGCGCCCAGGCAGCGCACCCCTTCGAGCGAGAATTTGCCGTCGGCGGTGGTGTTGCCCGCCTTGATCCCCAGCTCTTTCTCCAGCGTTTCGAGGATCAGCGCGCCGCCCTTGACGTGGCACGCTGTGCCCAGGCAGACCTTGCACTGATGCTCGCCCTTGGGATTCAGGCTGAACGCCTTGAAGAAGGTCGCCAGGCGGTAGACGTGGCCCTGGGGCAGGCCGACGCGGGCGGCGACCAGCTCGAGCGCCTGCCGCGGCAAGTAGTTGTACTCGCGCTGGACATCCTGGAGGATGGCCAGGCTGTTGGTGGGGTCGGAGTCGTAGGCGCGCACGATTTCTTCGACGCGTTGCGGGTTGTACTCGTTCATCGGTCGCCAGGCCTCCTTTCACCCAGGCTCATGTCGCCCATCTTGATGAGCTTGAGCTGCGGGATGCGCACGGTGAGGCATTCCTGCCAGCACAAGCCGCAGCCGGTGCATGCGTCGGTGTCCACGTAGCGGGCCTTTTTCCGCACCTTGACGGTGAAGTTGCCCACATAGCCCGAAACTTCTTCGACTTCGCTGTAGGTCAGGAGCTCGATGTTGGGATGCCGACCGGCATCCATCATTTTTGGCCCCAGAATTCAGGTGCTACAGTCGAGGGTCGGGAAGGTCTTGTCGAGCTGGGCCATGTGCCCGCCGATGGACGGCTCCCGCTCCACCAGGTAGACCTTGTAGCCGGCGTCCGCGACGGTGAGCGCGGCCTGGATGCCCGCGATGCCGCCGCCGACGATCAGCGCGGCGGGCGTCACCGGCTCCTTGCGCGCGTACAGCTCCGTCTGGAGCGCCACGCGCATCACGGTCGCGTTGACCAGGCGCTTGGCCTTCTCCGTGCCCGCCGGCACATCCTTACAGATCCAGGAGACGTGCTCGCGGATGTTGGCCATGGCGAAGTGGTAGGGGTTCTCGCCGGCTTCGCTCACGGCGTTCTGGAAGGTGGGTTCGTGCATCCGGGGCGAGCAGGCCGCGACCACCACGCGGTTCAACCCCAGGGCTTTGATATCCTCCTTGATCATCTTCTGGCCGGGGTCCGAGCACATATACTTGTACTCTCGGGCCACCGTCACATTCGGCAGCCCGCCGGCGAACTTGACGACCTCCGGGACATTGACCGTGGCCGCGATGTTCACGCCACAGTCACAGACGTAGACGCCGATTTT
>CAZYHE010000064.1:7837-13004 GCA_964647225.1 uncultured Anaerolineales bacterium | reverse complement strand
AGCCAGGCGGCGCGGAAGCGTTCGTCGCTGAGTTGGGCGCGGAGGTGGGCGAGCTGCTGGTCGTGCTCCCGCTGCATGTTCGGCGGCATGGCCGCGGCGATGGTCTCGCGCAGCGCGGTGGCGGCCGCGATGAGCTTGGTCGCCGGCTCGTAGCTGCCCTCATCCGCCAGCAGCCCCGCCAGGTGCTCCAGCGTATCGCTGAGGCCATGCTGGCTCCCCAGTTCGTTGAACAGCAGCAGCGATTCGGCGAACAAAGTGCGCGCCCGTGCGCCATCCCTCTGCCGCCCCGCGATCACCGCCAGGCTGTCCAGTGAGTAGGCGATGCCCCACTTGTCGCCCAGCCGGCGCCGCATGGCCAGGCTTTCGTCGTTCAGGCTTTGCGCTTCGACCGCCCGCCCTTCGCTCCAGGCGATGTCGGCCAGCAGGTGGAGCGCGTAGGCGATGCCGACCTCGTCGCCCAACTGCTGCCGGAGGGTCAGGCACGCTTCGAGGTGGCCGCGGCCGGTCGCCCCATCGCCGTGCTGCCAGGCGGCCAGCCCCAGATTCGCCAGCGCCGTCGCCTCGCCCGCCCGGTCGCCGATCTCCCGGCAGAGCGCCAGGCTGGCGGCGTAGTTACGCAGCGCCGTGGCGCAATCCCCCTGGCCGTGGGCCACGGCCCCCAGGCCGCGCGTGATCATCGCAATGGCCGGCCGGTCGTCGAGGGCCTGCGCGGCGGCCAACGCCTGTTCGTAGAAGACGACTGCTTCGGGGTAGTCCGCCTGATAATAGGCCAGGATGGCGGCTGCCCGCAGCGCAGCCAGCCGCGCCGGCGTGGCAGCCGGCGGATCGGCCGCGGCGAGCAGCGTCCTGGCCCAATGGCGGCCTTCCTTGAAATGCCCGCGCGTGGCCCAAAAACGCGCCAGCCCGCCGGCGATCTGCAGGCCGATCTCGGCGCAGGCCGCGGCCGTCTGGCTGAAGGCCAACGCCGCGCGCAGGTTGTCGTGCTCGGCCTCCAGGCGATCCAGCCACTCGGCCTGGCTCGCGCCGGTCAGGTGGGGCGCCGCGGCGAGGGCCAGGCAGCTAAAGTAGTCGAGATGCCCGGCCCCCAGGCGCGCGGTCTCGCCGGCCTCCGCCAGCTTGGCCGTCGCATATTGCCGCAGCGTCTCGTGCAATCGGAAACGCCGCTGGCCCGGGGCCGCCTCGGCCTCCACCAGCGACCGATCTTCCAGGTTGGCCAGCAGCCCCATGATCTGCTCGGCCGCCAGGCTGGGGTCGGCGCACACGGCCTCGGACGCATCCAGGGTGAAGCTGCCAGCGAAGACCGCCAACCGGCGGAAGAGCAGCCGCTCTGGGGGGGCGAGCAGGCTGTGGCTCCACTCCAACGCGGCCCACAACGTCTGTTGCCGCGACGGTTCGGCCGACGCGTCCGGCGGCCCTTGGCGGCCGAGCAACGCGAAGGCATGATCCAGCCGCGCCAGGATTTGGCCGGCGGAGAGCGTGGGGCTGCGCGCCGCGGCCAGCTCGATCGCCAGCGGGATGCCGTGCAGCCGCCGGCAAATCTGGGCCACGGCCGCGGCGTTGCCGGGGGTGAGGGTGAAGGTGGGCAGGACGGCCTGTGCGCACGCCACAAAGAGCCGGACGCTGCCCCATTCGGGCTGTGCCGGGCCGCCAGAGACGGTTGTTGGCGGCGCATCGGCCGGCGGGACGGCGAGCGAGGGGACACGCCAGGCGGTCTCGCCGGTGACGCCCAACGAACGTTGGCTGGTCACGAGGATGCGCAACTGCGGCGCGGCCCGCAGCAATGTCTGCGCCAGCGGCCCCACCCGGCCGGCCAGATGCTCGCAGTTATCCAGCAGGAGCAGCAGGCGCCGGGGTGCCAGCCAGTCGGCCAGCGTTTGCGTGGTGGAGCTACCAGCGCGTTCATGCACGCCCAGCGCCGTTGCGATCGTCGGCGTGACAAGCTCCACATCGGTGACGGACGCCAGGTCGGCCCACCACGCGCCGTCGGGGAACTCGGGCTGCGCCTCGGCCGCGGCACGCAACGCCAGACGGGTCTTGCCCACGCCCCCGGCCCCGGTCAGCGTGACCAGGCGGTGGGCCGCCAGCAGTTGGCGCACCTCTGCCAGGTCGTGCTCCCGGCCGATCAGGCTGGTCAACTCCGGCGGCAGGTTGCCGGGCCGGACAGCCGGGATGGCGGCCGCGGGCCGGACGGTCGCAACGGCGGCCGCCAGGTCGAGCGCGGCGCGATAGGCCGCCTGCGTCTCGGCCTCGGGCGCCGCGCCCAGCTCTTGACGCAGGGCCGCGGTGCAGGCGTTGAAGGCGCGCACCACGCCGGTGCGATTGCCGATCAGCGCGTGCAGGCGCATCAGACGCCGATGGGTCGCCTCGTGCAATGGATCCGCGCGGAGCAGGTGTTGGGCGCACGTGATGGCGGTCGCGAAGTCCTGCGCTTCCTCCAGGCGCTGCGCCAGCCGCTCGGCGGCCGCCAGGGCGGCCTGGTTCAGCCGTTCGCGGATGGGGGCGATCCAATCATCGTAGCAATCGGGGAGCAGGTCGCCGGCATAGGTCGCGACGGCTGCGTTCAACGCCGTGCGCTCGGCCGTCGCGTCGCCGGATTGCGCGGCGGCCGCGGCGCGCGTCAGCGCCGCCTCGAATTTCGTCACATCCAGCGCGATCGCCGCGTCAGGTTGCCAGCAGACCGCGTGGCGGTTGAACTCCAGCCAGCGCGCGCCCGCGGGCAGGGCATCGCGCAGCCGGTGCAGCAGGTTGCGCAGGTTGCTGCGGGCCTGGTCATCGCTTGTGTCGGGCCAGAACGCGAAGGCCAGTTGTTGGCGGGAGATGGCGCGGCCGGGATGCAGGAGCAGGTAGGCGAGGAGGTGTCGCAGGCGCGCTTGCGCCAGGGTCTCGACCGGCCGACCACCGCTGATCAGCCGAAAGCTGCCCAAGAGCTGAACATCGAGGGTGTGGGATGTGTCCATCAACGCCGCTCTTTGACCAGGCTCATACAACCCACGTGCGGTTGTTTATTCATGCATTGCGATAATTCAATTGTACATTGGTGACTTTTTTTCGTCAAACTACCAGGGCGGAATCATTCGCAATCACCACATGGGGCGCGCGCGTTGCGGCGCCGCGCGTCTTTGTCCCTGCGCGCATTTCATGGTAGAATCGCTTTGCCTTCTGAACGCTTGCTAGGGCTGCGGCCAAAAGGATTCGACCGATGGAAGAACACCGCCTCTACTCATTGCGTGCCCGCGACATTATGAACCAGGATTTTGTCGTGGTACACCCCCTCACGACCGTGCAAGAGGCCGTCGAAGCGATGCTGAAATGCCATTGTCAGGCGGTCATCGTGGATCGCGCGGACGAAGGGGACGCCTATGGCATGGTCACGTATCAGGAAGTCGTCTACCGGCTGCTGGCGAAGTCCCTTTCCCCCACGCGCACCCGCGTCGCCGAGATCATGGTCAAACCGCTGATTGTGATCACGCCGAACTTGCGCCTGCCCTTCATCGCCCAGCTTTTTGCCCGCGTCGGCATCCAGAACGCGCTGGTGATTGATGAGCATCGGCTGGCCGGGATCATCTCCAGCCCGGACATGGTGAAGGCAATGACCGAAAAAGGGCCGGGCGATTGAAATCGCGGCTAAGGGGCCTGAGGCCGGGCGTCCACCTGCGTGGACGCGTCGCCAGGTCGGCGCAGGCCGACATCGCGGCCCGTGGCCCTTTCGCCCCGAATTCATTCGGCGGCTAGACATTTTCAAGGAGGTCGCATGGATTTCGGCTGGACTGAAGAACAACAGATGTGGCGCAAGGCCGTGCGCGACTTTGCTCAGAAGAAGATCGCGCCGCGCGTGCGCGAGATTGACAGCACGAGCCACATCCCCGAAGACATCATCAAGGGGATGGCCGAGATGGGGCTGTGGGCGCCCACCGGCTCGGAGGAGTACGGCGGCCAGGGAATGAGCGTCACCCTGGCGACCATCGCTGCGGAGGAATTGGGCCGGGCCGAGATCAGCCTGGCGCTGCCGGTGATGTACCTGGTGGAGGCCAGTTGGGCCTTCATCTTCGACCGCTACGCCAGCCCGGAGCTTAAGCGGGAGATCCTGCCGAAGGTGACGGCCGGGAAGCAGTTCCTGGGGATCGCCACCACCGAGCCGGGCGGCGGGTCGGACATCGAGGGGGTGACACGCTGCACCGGCGCGCAGCAGGCCGACGGCAGTTGGCTGCTCAATGGCGAGAAGCTCTACATCAGCGGCATCAAAGAGGCGCAGCGCATGGGCGGCATCCACATGACCCTCGTGCGCACCGATCCGGCGGCCGGGCACAAGGGTTTCAGCTTTTTCGCCGTGCCGCTGAAGGACAACCCGCACGTCACGACAACGCTGATCGAGAACTGGGGTCGCACGGGCATCTCGACGGGCGGCTTCAACATGGAGAACCTGCCGCTGGCCGACCGCTATCGCATCGGTGAGGCGGGCCGCGGCTTCTACTACGCCATGGAGGGCTTCACCTTCGCCCGCGCGCTGATCGGCGCGACCTGCTGCGGCGCGGCCGACGCGGCGTTGCAGATGGGCGTCGAGTACATCAAGCAGCGCCAATCGTTCGGCAAGCCGCTGGCGGCCTACCAGGGGATCAACTTCCCCGCGGCCGAGCGTTTCACCGATATCGAGACCGCGCGGCTGCTCACCTACAAGGCCGCGTGGATGGCCGATGAGATGTACGCCGGCGGCCCATTCAAGCACAAGGATATCGCGCTCTACGGCGCGATGGCGAAACTGCGCGCGCCGATCATGGCGTTCGAGACCTTCAACGAAGTGGCGAACTGGCTGGGCGCGATGGGCTACAGCAAGGAATATCCCATCGAGATGGGCATCCGCGGCGTCCGCTCCTACTCGATCGGCGCGGAGGGCGGGATGAACATCATGCGCATGATCATCGCGCGCGAATTGATCGGCGGGGAATACACAAATCCTCGATAATAGACTGAACATGTCCCAACTCGATCCCAACCGACGTTTTCAATTCGCACAAGACAAGGCCTTGGCCGACTGGGCTGCGGCTGATCCCGCGCGCTGCGCCGCGTTGGCCGGCGGCAGCCTGACGCCGGATGGAGTCAGTGTGCCGTTCTTCGGCCGGCCGCATCTGATCACGCATCCCGATGGCGCGGTGCGCGCGATCAATCCGGC
>CAZYHE010000064.1:0-7737 GCA_964647225.1 uncultured Anaerolineales bacterium | reverse complement strand
GGGCGGCCAGCCGCTCGACCTGGCGGACGCGGCCTATCGTTTTCCCGCGTTCCCGCGGCTGGCCGTGGCCGCGCTGCTGTGGGAGGGAGATGAGGATTTCCCCGCCCAGGCGCGCATCCTGTTCGACGCCAACGCCGGCCACTATCTGCCCACCGAGGACCTGGCCGGGATGGGTGACTGGCTGGCGCATCGGCTTACGC
Organism: uncultured Anaerolineales bacterium; assembly: GCA_964647225.1. GTDB lineage: Bacteria > Chloroflexota > Anaerolineae > CG2-30-64-16 > CG2-30-64-16 > CAZYHE01. Next base: position 7,537 of record CAZYHE010000064.1, on the reverse strand, counting down.
GATAGCTGGCGCAATTAGCTCGATTGTGACGAAGGATACAGAATAAACGCTGTTTCCTATCATAATGAAGGCGATAGTGATGTATTCGACACGTTATATTTTGGTAGTTATGTTCGGCGTTTGCCTGGTGATCGCTGCCATCGTGGCAATGTCGCCGGTCAGCCTGGCGGGTCAGCCTGATTATGCCGGCTTGCACAAACCCGACCCGGCCGAGCGGGCCAAAACCGTCCAGGCGATCCGTCGAGCGGGCGATGTCGAAGCGGTGCCGCTGCTGATGGCGCAGCTCGCTGACCCTGACCCGGCCGTCGGCCTCTACGTGGCGCAGGCGTTGGGTGATCTGGCAGACGCGCCGGCGCTGGCGGCGCTCCGCGCCGACCTGCGCAGCCTGGACCCGAATGTGCGCTTCCGGGCGGCGTTGGCGCTGGGCCAGCGGGGCGATACCGCGGCAACCTATGCGTTGAGCCGCGCGCTGCGCGACACGGACGTGCTGGTGCAGCGCACCGCGGCCGAAGCGCTGGCGCAGGTCGGCACACCCGACGCGATTGAATCGCTGGTCTCTGCGCTGAACAGCACGCAAGACTCGATCATTCACAACACGATGAACGCACTGCAAACGGTTGGCGATGCCGCCGCGCCCAGCTTGATCCGGGCGCTCGGCTCGAACAACCCGGTCGTGCGCTTACACGCCGCCACGGCTCTCGGCTACATCCAGAATCCGGCCGCCTTGCCCGCCTTGGGCGTGCTCGCCGCCGATCGCGATCCGGATGTCGCCGCGGAAGCCGCGTGGGCGATCAGCGAAATCCAGAAAAGGAGATAACATGGCACCGTCTGTTGGTCAAGTAGCTCCCGAGTTTACCCTCAAGACCCATGACGGCCGCGTGGTCCGCTTGAGCGACTTCCGCGGCAAAAGGAACGTGGTCCTGGCCTTCTTCCCGTTGGCCTGGACCCCCGTCTGAACGAGTCAGATCCCGTCCTACCAGGTCGCACAAGACCGGTTCGAGGGGATGGAGACCCAGGTTCTGGGTCTGAGCGTAGACAGCACGGACTGCCTCCGGGCGTGGGCGGAAAGCCTGGGTGGTATCACGTATCCGCTTCTCAGCGACTTCTACCCGCATGGGCAGGTCGCCCAACTCATGGGCGTGTTGCGTCCCGAAGGTTACAGCGAGCGCGCCATCTTCGTGATTGACAAGCGTGGCGTGATCCGCTACGTGGATGTGCATGACATCGGCGAGCAGCCCGACAATGAGGTGCTTTTCGGCGAGTTGGCGAAGATCGAGCCGATGCTCGCCCGCGCCTGGTCGGTGAAAGCGGTGGCGGCGGCCCAAACCCTGGCGCCCGCGCCCCGCCCCGAAGCCGACATCATCATGTACTGCACGTCGTGGTGCCCCGGCTGCAAGCGCGCCCGCCTCTGGCTGAAGGAAAAGGGCGTCGCCTTCACGGAGATTGACATCACGAAGGATCGGGCCGCGGCCGGCCGCGTGCGCGGCTATGCCAACGGCAACGAGACGACGCCGTGTTTCGATATCAAGGGCACGATCGTTCTGAACTTCGATCTGCCGAAGGTGGAGAAGGCGTTGGGGTTGGCGAAATAATGTAGGGGCGGGTTTTCCGGGTTTGGCGACGTTGTCGCCGTTGCCCACGCGAGTGGATTGACGGCGATATCTCGCCAGCGGCGAAAAACCCGCCCCTACCCAATGAACATCGCGTCGCCGAAGCTATAGAAGCGATACCGCTCCCGGATCGCCTCCGCGTAGGCGAGATTCATCAGCGGCTTGCCCGCGAACGCGCTGACCAGCATCAGCAGGGTGGACTTGGGCAGGTGGAAGTTGGTGATCATGGCATCCACCGCCCGGAAGCGGTGGCCGGGGCGGATGAAGAGGTCGGTCTCGCCCGCGAAGGCGGTGACGGTCCGCCAGCCGCAGACGGCATCTTCCGGGATCGCGTCGGCCGGCCGGTAGCCCAGCGCGATCTTGGCCGCGCTCTCCAACGTCCGCACGACCGTCGTCCCCACCGCGATCACGCGCCCCCCCGCCAGCCGCGTCTCGTTGACCGCGCGCGCGGTCTCCGCGCTCACCTGCGCCCATTCGCGATGCATCGGGTGCGCGTCCAGGTCCTCCACCTGCACGGGGCGGAAGGTGTCCAGCCCGATGTGCAGGGTGACGAACGCCAGCCCCACCCCACGCTCCCGCAGGGCGATCAGCATCTCCGGCGTGAAGTGCAGCCCCGCGGTCGAGGAAGCCACCGACCCTTCGATCCGGCTGTAGACCGTTTGGTAGCGTTCCGCGTCGGCCAGCGGCTGATGGATGTAGGGCGGCAGCGGCACCTCGCCCACGTTCCACAGCCACTCTTCGACGGGGGGATTGAACGCCACGACCCGGCCACCGTCCGCCGTTTCGGCCAGGATCGTCGCGATGATACGTTCAGACCCTAAGGGTTTTCCGAAACCCTTAGGGTCTATGCGCACGCGCACGCCCGGCCGCAGCCCCTTGCCCCCGACCAGGCATTCCCACAGCTCCCCGTGCCCCGTCATTGCGAGGCCCGTCGTCTGGGCCGAGGCAATCTCCGGCGATGGGTGCGGCCGCAGCAGGAAAATCTCCACCGCGCCGCCGGTCGGCTTGACCCCATGCAGCCGCGCGGGGATCACCCGGCTGTCGTTCCCCACCAGCAAATCGCCCGGCCGCAGATACTCCAGCAGATCGCTGAACCGCCGATGGCTCAACGCGCCGGTCGCCCGCTCCACCACCAGCAGCCGCGAGGCGTCGCGCGGCTCCACCGGGGTTTGGGCGATCAGTTCAGGCGGCAGGAGATAATCGAAATCGCTAGTTTTCACTGGCTTCCCCGTTGAAGAGGGCCGGCTGTTCCAGCGTTTCGGGGTACGGCACACCGAGATGCTCGTAGGCGCGGCGCGTCGCCACCCGGCCACGCGGGGTGCGGTCGAGAAAGCCCAGTTGGAGCAGATACGGCTCGACGACATCCATGATCGTGTCCGGCTCCTCGGAGAGGGAGGCGGCGATCGTCTCCAGGCCGACCGGCCCGCCCCGGAAATCCCGAATCAGGCGCGTCAGCACTTGCCGGTCGAGGGTGTCGAGGCCCAGGTCATCAATCTCCATCAACGCCAGCGCGGCGCGGGCAATCGGGGCCGTGATCGTGCCGTCGGCCTTGACCTGGGCATAATCGCGCACGCGGCGCAGCAGGCGCAGCCCCACGCGCGGGGTCCCGCGGCCGCGCCGCGCCACCTCGGTCACGCCGTCGGGCGTGATGGGTGCTTTCAGCAGGCCCGCGGCGCGCGCCACGATGGATTCCATCGCGGGCAAGTCATAGAAATCGAAGCGGTACACCGCGCCGAAGCGGGCGCGCAGCGGCGCAGTCATCAGCGCCAGCCGGGTCGTCGCGCCGATCAGCGTGAAGCGCGGCAGCTTCAGGCGGATGTTGCGTGCGCTCGGCCCCTTGCCGATCACGATGTCGAGCGCGAAATCTTCCATCGCCGGGTAGAGCACCTCTTCGACGGCCCGGCCCAGGCGGTGGACTTCGTCAATGAAAAGGATGTCGCCCTGGCGCAGGTTGGTGAGGATGGCAGCCAGGTCGCCGGCGCGCTCGATGGCCGGGCCGGCGGTGATCTTGATCCCTGTCCCCATCTCGTTGCTGATGACATGCGCCAGCGTCGTTTTACCGAGGCCGGGGGGTCCATAGAGCAAGACATGATCGAGCGCCTCGCCCCGGCTGCGCGCGGCCTGGAGCAGGATCGTCAGGTTCTCGCGCAGGCGATCCTGGCCCAGCATTTCGGCCAGGGCGCGCGGGCGCAGCGCGGCGTCTACGACCACTTCTTCGGGGCGACTTTGGGGTGAAATCGTGCGTTCGGGCATGATAACCTGCGATCAAAGAAACTTACGACCGGAATATAAAGGCATTATACCAGTAGAAGGGAACAATGCGGAAACCGAGGGGCGCGTCCGGTCTGTCGGCCTTTTGACATTCGTTCGGGCACTCCGTATAATCACGTCCGGCTGAGTCATTTCTGCGCTTCATTCGCGCGTGATCTGTGCTCAGTTGTGACTGCGCGTTTCTTTGGAGGCTTGGATGATGAAACCCTGGCTGGCACACTATGACCCGGACGTACCCGCTTCCCTGGATTACCCACGGATGCCCCTCTTCCAGTTGTTGGCTGATTCGGCCCGCAAGTACGCGAACCACGTTGCCATCAAGCTGGTCTTGCGCTATTTCGGTTCGTTTGCCCTGGGCGGCGCGCTGACTTACGCGCAGTTGCTCGACCAGGTGAATCGTTTTGCCGCGGCGTTGCACGCGTTGGGCGTGCGCAAGGGAGATCGGGTCGCGGTGATGCTGCCGAACCTGCCGCAGTTCGTCATCAGCTTCTACGGCGCGGCCCGCTTGGGCGCGATCATCGTCAACACCAACCCGACTTATACCGGCCGGGAGATGGCGCAGCAGTTCAACGACGCCGGGGCTGAGACGGTCGTGCTCCTCAGCCCGTATCTGTCGCGGCTCAAGGAGATCCAGGCGCACACGGCGATCCAGCGCGTGATTGTGGCTGATATCCCTGAGTACGCGTCGGGCCTGGCGAAACGGCTGGCTCGGTCGGACGCAAGAGCGGCACGCCCCGCTTTTTCGGGCGCCGGCCAGAGCGGGGAGCACGCGGAAGGTATTTATCGCTTCCGGCCGCTGTTGGACGCGCATCCCGAAGCGCCGCCGGAAGTGCTGATTGATCCCGATGAGACCGCGTTGTTCCAGTACACGGGCGGCACGACCGGCGTCCCAAAAGCCGCGATGTTGACCCACTATAACTTGGTGGTCAACGCGGTGCAGTTCGGCCGCTGGATTCCCAACCTGGAACCGGGCAATGAGCGGTTGCTGGCCGCGATCCCGCTTTTCCATGTCTACGGCATGACGGTGGCGATGAACCTGGCGATCTCTTCCGGCGCCAGGCTGATCACCCTGCCCACCCCGCGCCCGATCGAGCACGTGATGAAGGCGATCCACAACGAGCGCGCCACCCTGTTTCCGGGCGTGCCCGCGATGTACATCGGCATCATCGCCCATCCCGACGTGGGCCGCTATGACCTGCGCTCCGTCAAGGCGTGCATCAGCGGTTCGGCCCCGCTGCCGATGGAGGTGCAGGTCAAATTCGGCGAGATCACTGGCGGCCGGCTGGTGGAGGGCTACGGGCTGACCGAGGCCGCACCGGTGACGCATTGTAACCCGATTTACGGCGTCCGCAAGGCCGGCTCCATCGGCATCCCCTTCCCCGATGTCGAAGCGAAGATCATGGACTACGAAAAGTTCATCGAGAAGCCGCAGGGGGAAGCGGGCGAGTTGTGGGTGCGAGGGCCGCAGGTGATGCCGGGCTATTGGGGCCGGCCCGATGAGACCGCCGTGACCATGACCGAAGACGGCTGGCTGCGCACCGGCGACATCGCCCGCGTGGACGAAGACGGCTATTGCTACATCGTGGATCGGCTCAAGGATATGATCAACGTCGGCGGCCTGAAGGTGATCCCGCGCGAGGTGGAGGAGGTGCTATTCCAGCATCCCAAGGTACAAGAAGCGGTTGTGATCGGTGCGCCCGACCGTGTGCTGGGGGAGATCGTGAAGGCCTACGTCGTGCTGAAACCGGGTGAGACCGCCACCGTCGCGGAACTCACCCGCTGGTGCGCCGGCCAACTGGCCCCCTTCAAAGTGCCCAGGCACGTCGAGTTCCGCGCCGAGTTGCCGAAGACGACGGTCGGGAAGGTGCTGCGGCGGGTGTTGGTAGCGGAGGAAAAGAGGACGCAGGCATGAACGGGAACGAGAGGACGGGTGTGAACGCTGAGACGTGTAGCGACAGGTTCCTCTGTGGCGCGGTGGGCGGGCGCCAAGAAGGCGCGGTGGTTTGCGGTGGTGTTTGGGATGCAAGTATCTCTTGTGTAATAAATTTTTCACCTATAGGGTGAAATTCTATCTTGACAACGTGATTCCCCTGTGTTATATTGTGAGGTGAGCTTTGCGGTTTATCTTCGCCAACAAGAAACTCGAACAGCTCTACACCGCGGAAGCAGGTGCAAACAAGTATCCGCCAGAAGTTGTCAGCAATTTCGCCTCATCCTCCGCCTGGAAACTGACGAACAGGGCAAGCTGGTCTGTATCATCAGCATCGAAGACTATCATTGAAGGAGGGCCGCATGAGCAATGAACTCCGTCCGGCACGGCTTGTGTCGCCCGGACAGATCTTGCGAGATGAATTGACAGCACGTGGCTGGACGCAGCGCGATTTTGCCGCAATCCTTGGCCGTCCAGAACAGGTCATCAGTGAAATCATTGGTGGGTCAAAACAGATTACGCCAGAAACGTCACTCGAGTTAAGCCAGGCGTTTGGCACGTCGCCCGAATTCTGGCATAATCTGGAGGCATACTATCGCCTGGAATTGGCCCGCACTCAGGTGCAAGGTGATGTAATTGCGCGCCGCAGCCGACTCTATGCCGAATTGCCGCTGCGCGAGATGGCGAGCCGCGGTTGGCTCACGCTGCGGGAATCGGTGGATGAGTTGGAGTCCGAAGTCGCCAATTGCCTGGGCGTGCCGCTGCTTCCTGAGCCGCCGCGCCTGGCTGCCCGCTTGCGCGGATCGTCCCCCCGGCCCGCACTGACGTATGCTCAACTTGCCTGGCTACGCCGCGCCGAGGCGTTGGCGCACAATCAAACGGGGATCGCGCCGTGGCGTGATGACCATCTTGAGCCGTTGGCTTGCGAGCTTGCCAGCCACATGCGCCTGGCCGAGGACGTGGCTCTTGTCCCGGCTACGCTGGCGCGCTGGGGGGTGCGGTTTGTCTGCCTGCGCCACCTCCCGAAGACCTACCTGGACGGCGCGGCGTTCTGGTTGGAGGAAGGCCCCGTCGTCGCGTTGACGCTGCGCTATGACCGCATTGACTCCTTCTGGTTCACCTTGATGCACGAGTTGGCGCATCTGGCCGAAGGCCGCAGCGAGGCGTATCTGGATCAGCTAGAAGATGGTGGCGAGAACGAGACCGAACCCGCGCCGGCCGATTCTTACGAGGAGGCCGCGAACCGGCTGGCGAGTCGCTGGTTGCTGGCGCCAGAGGCGTTCGATAACTTCGTGACCCGCACTGCACCGCGCTTCTCCCGCGCCAGCATCGAGGCGTTTGCCGCCGGCCAGGGTCGCCACCCCGGCATCGTGCTCGGCCGTTTGCAGCGCGAGGGGGTCGTGCCCTATCGCAATTTGCGCGGATTGTTGTTGGTGAAGGTGTCGCCGGCGTTGGTGGGGTGGATCAGCGAATAGACGATTTGGCTACGAATAGGCGCGAAAGCGAGACCACCATGAACTTCAATAACATCGAGGACATCGAACGACAAGGCTTCAGCGGCTTCGTCACCGTATCAGCCCTGCAAGAATCGGCATGTCGTCAGGTTCCCGACTCACCTGGCGTCTATCTGGTTATCCGCACGAATCCGGCGCCGCCTGTTTTCCTGAGTCACAGCATCGGCGGGCACTTCAAGGGCCGAGAGCCTGCCGTCGCGATCCAAGAATTG
>CAZYHE010000063.1:0-13069 GCA_964647225.1 uncultured Anaerolineales bacterium | reverse complement strand
AATCAGCGAATCTCGATTTCGCGCATTCGTTATTTGCTATTCGCCATTTGCTATTTGCTCATTCGCTACTCGCCTGGGTCGCGGCCTCCATTTCGGCCAGCGTTTTGGCGACCTCGACGACTGCGGCGCGTTGTTTGCGATAAAGATCCGATTCGCTCATCGAGAGGCGCAGCGCGATGTCGCGCACCCGCTGGCCCTGGATGAAGCGCATGTCTAGGATATTGTACAATAGCCACTCGGAGGCGGTCAGTTTGCGCTCGCCGGTCGGGCGTTGGCGCTCGATCGCCTCACGCAGCACTGCGCGCACGGCCCGCGGCACATTCCCATCGTGCGCTTCCAACGCCCGATGCACCAGTCTGAAGCCCGCCAGTGGGCTTTCGCTGAGTTTCGGACCGCCCCAGTAATGGCTCAACGCATCTTTGACCCAGGTGTAGAGCGCGTTGCCTTGCGTTGGCAGGGGATGCAGAGCATCTGCCAGCGATGCATCCGGCTCGGCCGGCGCCGGCTCCGCAGGCAGCGGCGGGGCATAGCGCAGTTCACTGCGCCATTCCTGAATCTGCTCAAGATCGGGCAGGATCCGCTGAAGGGTCGCGAAGACCCCCTCCTGGACATAGCGGTCGGCGATGGCCGCGGTCGCCTGGGCCAGCAACTTTTCCACCTCGGCAGCCTCGACCGGCTCCAGTTCGACCCGCGGGCTGCGGGCACGCACGGCCAGCAACCCCAGCATCTTCTCTTCGTCCTCGCCGCGCAACGGACAAAACCAGAAGACGCCGTCGGGATAGAAGTACGGCTCGTGTTCGCGGGAATCCCGTTCCAACGCCTGCCAGGCCGCCCAGCCCTCCGGCCCGGTCGCAAACTGGCGGGCCGCCTCCCCATCGCCGATGCTGACCTCCGTCCGCAGCCCCTCGGCGGTCTGCACCAGCACAAAGCCCGAATCCACCCGCAGCAACTCACACAGGCTGATCAGGACGTTGCTCAGAAACTGGTACAGGTCGCTGCTGGTGAGCAGCCGCCGATCCAGCGTTTGGATCCAAGCCAGCTCTTCGCGATCCTGGCGAAAAATCACCCGGTCGAGATACGGCTTGGAAAGGCCGAGCGCGAGTTGCCCGATCACGATCATCCCGACAACAACGAAGATCAGTGCGGTGTCGCGCGGCAGTCCCAGGATCAGCTCGACGCGCGGGATCACGAGCATCACGATGATCACCAGCGTGCCGAGGATGGGCGCGCGCAGCAGGTAGTGGATCAGATCGTGCCGGATGACGCGATCCGGTGTCAATACGCCGTAGTAGGCGACCGTGTAGGCCATCACGACCAACATGGCGCCCACCAATATGCTGGCGATCATTGCCAGGAGCAACACCGGCGCCGGCCCCAAGTACGTCACCAGGCCCGCGCTGACGATCAGATACGGGAAGACGCCCAGGCCAGGCGCCGCGAATGATCCGGCTAGGTAGAGCATCCGGCGGCGCAAGGCCGGCGTCAGACAGCGCCGCCGCGCCCGGATGACATTGTACGCGCCGTAGACCGCCGTGGCCGTGAAATACGCCACGAAGAGCGGAAAGAGCGGGCCGGCCTTCAGATGGCTGACGGGTGACAACAGGTCGCCGCCACTGACCAGCACATCAGTGAGTAGCGCCAGCAGCATGAGCGCCGCGCTGAACCCGTAGCTGCCGATCACAACCAGCGTGCGGCGTTGTGAGAAGTGGCGGGTGCTGCGCAGCAGGGCATCGGAGAAGTGGAGATACGCGGCCGGCACCATAGCAATGCCGATCCACTGCACCCGCAGCCACATCACAACGGCTTGCGCGCCCTCAACGCGGGGAATGATAATGTCGCAGGCATACACCAACAAGACGCACGCCAGCAACACGCTGAAGGCTTGAGCCACACTGCTGCGCAGGTTGTGCGTCAGCACGTAGCCGAGCAATGAGAATGCCGTGATGACGATGGCCGAGGAGAGGATGAGGTTGACGAATGCCAATACAACGAGCCAACTCAGGCCCGGAAGCTCCCCCATACCTTACAATCCACGCCCAAAATACAATCCAATATCCTGATTTCGATAATACCGCTCGTTATAGCCGCAGAACTTGAAGCCATGCCGCTGGAAGAAGCTGATGGCCGGATGATTCTTGCTTTGCACGATCGCCATGAATTGGGTCAGACCTTCCTGGCGGGCATGTTGCATCCCACGCTGCAAAAGCGCCGTGCCGATGCCCTGTCGCCGGTGCGGCGCGGCGATCACCAGATGATGCACCCAGGCGACATCCTGATCGTGTTGCGTCTCCTGATCAATATAGCCGAGCACCTCCGTGGCTTGCGCGGCCACCAGAATCATATCGCCGCGTTCCTGGTGCGCCAGCAGCGCCTCGCTCCAGCCGGGGTAGCGCACGCGCATGGTGCGGGGCAATTGCACCTTGCGGAAACGCGCCACGACATCGTCTCCCTCCTGCTGCTGGACAACCTGCCAGACATGGTCGGTTTCATAAGAACCGTCGAGCATCAGACAGGCCGTCAGATCGCGCAGATCGGCGCGGTAGATGTGCATGGCAGAAGCACTCCCAGCATTTCAGACTGTGTAAATTCTATCACTGGCGCGGGGGTTTGGCAAAGTCGGGACGGCTAGAATCACAACCGCAGGGCAGCTTGCGAGCAGCGGCCAGACAGGGTAGAATAGCGTCAGACTCCCTGCTTCGAGGATACCCAAATGACCCAAATCACCATCCCCAGATCGTTCCCGTCCCAAGCCGACCCGGCCGCCGTTGTCACCGGGCCGGGCGTGCGCTTCACCGTTTTGACCGCGCGCCTGATCCGGCTGGAGTATAGCCGGACGAACACCTTCGAGGATCGCGCCAGCCAGGCGTTTTGGACGCGGCGGCAGCCGATCCCAACGTTCAAGCTGACCCAGACCGCCGCGCAGATCGAGATCGAGACCGCCGCCCTGCATCTGCGCTGCCGGATCACCGCGGATGGCTTCACCGCCGACACTCTCTCGATCGTGCTCAAAGAGAACGGCGTGACCTGGCGCTTCGGCGACCGGGATCACCACAACCTGCGCGGCACCGCGCGCACGCTCGATGGCGCGGACGGTGAAATCCCGCTCGAACCGGGCCTGATGTCGCGCACCGGCTGGTCGGTGGTGGATGACTCGCACAGCCTGATCTTCGACGCGACCGGCTGGCTGGCGCAGCGCCCCCCGGCCAAAGATGCCGACTATCGCGACCTCTACTTCTTCGGCTACGGCCACGACTACGTGGGCTGCCTGCAGGAGTATGCGCAAGTCTCAGGCCGCGTGCCGCTGCCCCCGCGCTATGCGCTCGGCAACTGGTGGAGCCGCTATTGGGCCTACCGCCAGGACGAACTGCATGACCTGATGGTAGAATTCCGGGAGAAAGAAGTGCCGCTCTCCGTGTGCATCATAGACATGGACTGGCACATCACCGAGACGGGCAACGCGTCCTCCGGCTGGACCGGCTACACCTGGAACCGCGAGCTGTGGCCCGATCCCGATGGCTTCATCGCGTGGCTGCACGCGCAGGGGTTGCGAACCGCGATGAACCTGCACCCGGCCGACGGCATCTGGCCGCACGAGGCCCAATACGAAGCGATGGCGCGCTGGATAGGGCAGGACCCTGCAAGTGGGGCGCCGGTGCATTTCGATCTGGCCGATCCGCGCTTCGTCGAAGGCTATTTCGACATCCTGCACCATCCGATGGAAGCCGCCGGCGTGGATTTCTGGTGGCTCGACTGGCAGCAGGGCCAGCGCATGACCCATTCCAAGCAGCCCGTGGCCGAAGTCATGGACCCCCTCTGGTGGCTCAATCACCTGCACTTCTACGATCTGGGCCGCGACGGGACGAAGCGCCCCTTCATCTTCTCACGCTGGGGCGGCCTGGGCAACCAACGCTACCCCATCGGCTTTTCCGGCGACAGCCACGTGACGTGGGACACCCTGGCCTTCCAACCCTATTTCACCGCCACCGCATCGAACGTCGCGTTCGGCTGGTGGAGCCACGACATCGGCGGCCACTGCGCGGGGACCGAGGAGCCGGAACTGTATGCGCGTTGGGTGCAGCTCGGCGTCTTCAGCCCGATCATGCGCCTGCACAGCACCAACAACCCGTTCCACGACCGCCGGCCCTGGGGCAACGGCGAAGAGGCGTTCCGCGTCACCCGCGCCGCCATGCAATTGCGCCACGCGCTGATCCCCTACCTCTACAGCATGGCCTGGCGCATGACGCAAGAAAGCATCCCGCTCGTCACGCCGCTCTACTACTGGCACGGCGACCGGGAAGAAGCCTACCGGTGTCGCAACCAGTTCTGGTTCGGCAGCGAGTTGCTGGTCGCGCCATTCGTCGCCCCGCGCCACCCGGAGACCAACCTGAGCCGCCACACCGTCTGGCTGCCGGAGGGCGATTGGTTCGACTTCACCACCGGCGAACACTTCGCGGGCGACCGGACCGTGGCGATCTACGGTGCGCTGGATGACATCCCCGTGTTCGCCAAAGCCGGCGGCATCGTCCCGCTGGGGCCGCGCGTCGGCTGGGGCGGCGTGGACAGCCCGCAGGAGCTGACGGTTTATGCGTTCCCCGGCGCGGACGGCGCGTTTGCCCTCTACGAAGACGAAGGCAACTCGACCGGCTATCTGCAAGGGGATTACGCCGTGACGCACCTCTCGCAGCAATGGGGCCAAACCCGCTTGACCTTCAAGATCGGCCAGGTCGCGGGCAACGCGGGGCACATCCCCCCCGGCCGCGCCTACCGGCTGGTTTTTCGCGGGGTGTGCCGGCCCGATGCGTTGCGGCTGGCGATCAACGGCGCGGTGCAGCCGGTCGCGTGGGCCTACGATGCGGCCACCGAATCGCTGACGCTGCCAGCGCTGGCCGTCGGCCCGGCAGACGAACTGACGCTGACGCTCGACGTGGCGGCCGGCTCCCTGCTCGCGAAGCGGGATCGCCGCGTGGAGACGTGCCGGGCGATGCTGTGGGCCTTCAAGCTCGAATCACTCGCCAAGATGGCGCTCGATCGGGCGCTGCCGGAAATCGCCGGCGATCCCGGCAAGTTGGAACAGTTCGCGGGCGAGTTGGATCGGGTGAGCGAGGCGCAGTGGATGGCGCTGCGGAACGTGCTGGCGCGGTAAGCTTGATTTCGTCCAACCCGGACGAACCAGAACCTCGAAGACGCCAAGGTCGCCAAGTTCATAAACTTAGCGGACTTGGCGTCTTTGCGGTGAACCCTTCTGCACGCGCCTCAAAACCGCTGCGCCAGCTTCCCGATGATCGTGCGGCCGATGCTCAGCGAGGCGGTGGCGGCCGGTGAGGGCGCGTTGACCACATGCACCATGCGCGGACTTTCCGCAAAGGCGAAATCGTCCAACATCCGGCCATCCGCGGCGACCGCCTGGGCGCGGACGCCGGCCGGCATCGGCTCCAACTGCTCGGCGGTGATATCGGGCATCAGCCGCTGGAGCGCCTTCACGAACGCGGCCTTGCTGACCGAACGCCACATCTCGCCCGCGCCCATGCGCCAGTAGCGCGCGCCGAGCCGGAGGAAACCGGGGTAGGTCAACGTGTCCAACAGGTCGCGCAGGTTCACATCGCGCTTGCGATACCCCTCGCGGGCGAAGGCCAGCACCGCATTGGGGCCGCATTCTACCTCGCCCCAGGCGGTGCGGGTGAAGTGTACCCCCAGGAAGGGAAACTGCGGATCGGGCACCGGGTAGATCAGGTTGTTGCACAGGTGCTCGGCGCTCCGCTTGAGGCGGTAATACTCGCCGCGGAAGGGGACGATGCGCGCTTCGGGCTGGCTGCCGCCCAGCGCGGCCACCCGGTCGGAGTGCAACCCTGCGCAGTTCACCACAAACGCGGCCATGAAGTCGCCAGCCGTGCTCTGGATCGTCACCCCGTCCGTCCCCTCGGTCAACCGCGTCACTTCGGCGCCCGTCAGGATGGTGTGGCCGGCCGCGCGCACGCGCTGCGCCAGCCGCTCGCACACCACGCGGAAGTCCACGATGCCGGCGGTCGGCAGATAGAGCGCGTGATTGCCCGCGGCGTGCGGCTCCAACTCAGCCAACCGTTCGCGGCCGAGCACCTCGACGGCGATGCCGTTCGCCAGCCCGCGCTCGTGCAACATGTCGAGCCGCGCCTCGTCGGCCGCGGTCACCGCGACGATCACCTTGCCGCACAGCTTGTAGGGGATCTCCTCGCGGTCGCAGAATTCGAGCAACGCGCGGCGGCCTGCCAGGGAGTTGATCGCCTTGAGCGAGCCGGGTTTGTAGTAGACGCCCGAATGGAGCACGCCAGAGTTGTGGCCGGTCTGGTGGCGGGCCAGTCCGGCCTCTTTCTCCAGGACGGTGATGCGCTTGTCGGGGTGCGTCTGCGTCAAGGTGTACGCGGTCGCCAGCCCCACGATGCCGGCGCCGATGATGAGGATGTCAGTGGATGGCATGTCAGGCCTTTTTTCGGTTATGCCAATTCATACTCGGTGCGCGTGGGCTGCCACACCCGCTGCGACGCGTCGAGCACTTCCATCGAGACTGCGTTGCCGCCGGCATCATAGTCCAGAACAATGCCTGGCTTTTCTTCGTCGCTCTCCACGATCGGGGTTTCGCTCAGAGTGATCGTTAGGATGTCCGTCTGGAGGTCGTACACCACACGCATGTGCTCACCCTCTCTCAATCATCAAGGCGCGATATCCGGCCTGAACAAAGTGTTCATCGGTGGTCACCGCATCCATCAATCCGTGGTCTTGCATTACCACAAACGAAACACAATCCGTAAGCCCCCAACCCTTGTCCGGGCGTTCTTTGAAGAGACGCAGGGCGCGCATCAACAGCAGTGTGTCAACACTGATAACGTGCATATTTGGCGAATGATAACACCGCTCAATGAATTGAACGGCTGCCAGCCGATCAACCTCGCTCAGTGCATTACCGATCTCGAGGAGTACAGCTTCTGTGATCCAGACCTCTGCGGCAGACCGCACACGGGGAAGAAGAATCATGGACTGCGCGTGATGCTGATCACGTCGGTTGATCAATGCCTGGACAAAAGCCGTGTCCAAAAACAGCCGTTCGCGTTTCATGTGACAATCTCAATATGGCGTTTAGGCGTCCCATACAGGTAATGATCGTGTTCGGCCGCCCAATCGCTCGGCGCGTCCACGGTTCCGGCCACCGTCTCCAGGAGATCCCATACATCCCCTTCTTCTTCGCCGTTGCTGGCCGCGAACGGCTCTATCGTGACCAGATACCGAATGTTCAGCTCGAGATTGAGCGGCGTCTCCGGCCAAAGCGCCTGACCATCAAATGTGGCCGTCAAAGTCTTGAACATTTCAACTTCTCCCGCCCGCATCACCGGGACACCGGATCCGTATTCCTGCCAATGCGTCCCTACAAATCCCCGCCACCGTTGGGTGCTGGCTCGTAGGGACGCGCCATTTGCTATCTGCGATTTGCCGCTATACGTGTATCGCCTGCCCCATCACCGCGTGCGCGGCCTCCATCAGCGCCTCCGACAGCGTCGGGTGCGCGTGGACGGTGTGGGCGATCTCCTCGGTCGTCAGCTCCCAGGTGTGGGCCAGCGCCAGCTCGGGCAGCAGCTCGGTAACCTCTGGGCCGACCAGGTGCGCGCCCAGGATCTCGCCGTACTTGGCATCCGCGATGATCTTGACGAAGCCCTCTTTTTCGTTCAGCCCCAGCGCCTTGCCGGAGGCGATGAAGGGGAACTTGCCGATCTTGACCTCGTAGCCCTTCTCTTTCGCCTGCGCCTCGGTGTAGCCCAGGCTGGCGACTTGCGGCTTGCAGTAGGTGCAGCGCGGCATGAACGCGTAGTCCGCATCCTTGATCGGCCGCGTCTCGTGGCCGGCCAGATGCTCGGCCGCGACGATGCCCTGGGCGCTCGCCACATGCGCCAGCAGCAGCTTGCCCGTGACGTCGCCGACGGCATAAATGCCGGGGACGTTCGTCTGCATCGTCTCATTGATCGTGATGAAGCCGCGTTTATCGGTCTGCACGCCGGCCGCTTCCAGCCCGATGCCGTCGCTGTTGGGCGCAACCCCGATGGCGACCAGCACCATGTCGGCGGCGATCGTCTGCTCCTGGCCCGTCCCTTGATCCTTGACGCGCACGTTGACCCCATCGGCCGTCGGTTCGACCGCCTCGGTGCGGGTGTTGACCAGCGTGACGATCCCCTGCTTCTTGAACGCCTTCGCGACTTCCGCGGCAGTCTCGTCATCTTCGAGCGGCAGCACGTGCGGCAACATCTCGATCACCGTCACCGCTGCGCCGTAGGCACGGAAGACGTAGGCGAACTCCATGCCGATGGCCCCCGCGCCGACGATGACTAGCCGCTTCGGCGCGGTCGTGAGCGCCAGCGCGTGGCGATAATTAATGATTTTTGCGCCATCAATCTGCACGCCAGGCAATGCACGAGGCCGATGTCCTGTGGCAATAATAACCGATTTTGTGCTGAGCACGCCATCAAATTTTTGACCATTAATAGCAGCGGCGTCGGGAACCGAGGTCACTTCCACCTGAGTAGCCGAACGCAAACGACCGATGCCCTGGTAGACATCCACTTTGTTCTTCTTCATCAAGAACTGAATGCCCCTGACCAGCCGGTCGGACACTTGACGGCTGCGTTTCTGGGCAACGGCATAGTCTACGGTAAGGTTTTCGAACGCAAAACCATAATCCTTGCCCTCACCCAGCAGACTAACGATTTCGGCGTTGCGCAATAGCGACTTTGTCGGCACGCAGCCAATGTTCAAACAGACGCCGCCGAGGAACTCGCGTTCCACGATCGCTACCTTCCGGTCAAGCTGGGCAGCACGAATCGCAGCGACATAGCCGCCCGGCCCACCACCGATGATCACGAGATCATAGTTCTGATTACTCATTCAATTCCCTCCTGAATCTTGGTTGTACTTCTTCATCTGTTGCCATATCTGGCGCTTACGAGGCAACGCGAGCACGTCATCCGCGTAAAACACATAGCCGCCAAGCTCAAGCGCCTTCGAGCCAATAAAAAGCAGACTGTAGGCCTCCGTGGCGCTTTTCTTCTGCAAGTGGCCTCGTAATCCGAACAGTTGCTCTATCTTGCTCGCAACCCATTCAATGAAGATCAGACTCGCCGAGCATAACTCGACACGCAAATACTGGTAGCGTCCAGACCACGACTTCGAAACATACCAACTCCCATCACCGTCCAACACGCCGCGTAAAAAGTCGGGAAAGACGGAATCGGGTATCAGGAGCCGCCCCAGGGTTTTACTTTTGACTGATGTTAGCCCAACTTCTTCAAGAAAAGCGCGAAACGCTCGATCACTGAACTTGACCTGGTACCAAGGGCTGCGTGATTGCTGCGGCGTAAAGACAACGTGAATATCTCCCAACCGCAGAGCCTGGCAGAACAGGTCTATCAACTCTTTGTCCGTGGAAATGAACTCGACACGGATGCGATCTTTGTTCAGGTTGCCGTCCGCCGTTAGCAGCCCGATTACGTAAGCTAAGTTGGCTGACCAAGCGCCCAGCACCTCTGGAGGTACCGCATATTTTGGCGCAGGGCCGACCGGCCGCCGTGGAATGCCATACCCTGCCAATCGCCGGCCAATCGTCCTTCCATTACAATCGAATCGCCGGCCGATTTCGGCCTCTGTTAATCCTTCCCTACAATACAACCGCTCCAATTCATCATGTGAGATCTCCAGGCGATAGTCGTGTTTACTGCGGATTGGGATATCATATGCTCGCAGAGCGCGCCTGATCGTTGTCGCTCCACAACCTACCTGACCAGCGATCTCCTCAATCGTCAGCCGGTCGCCATTGTACAACTGCTCCAATAATTCACGAGACAGTTGCGTTTTTGAATCAAATCGCGTCATCGCGTTACCATTCCATTGTATGTTGAAAAAGCCATTACGTCAATCGGTCAGGTCACTCGGTGTATCCTTCCAGGAACTTTTTCACTGCCGCCAAGAACCGATCCGCGCCCTGCCCGTCGAGCACGCGGTGATCGAAGGTAAAGCTCAGATAGGCCATGGGGCGGATAGCGATGGCGTCTTCGGTGTCGGGCAGCAACGCGCGGCCGCGGCTGATGACCACCGGCCGCTTCTGGATCGCGCCGACCCCCAGGATGCCGGCCTGCGGCGGGACGAGGATCGGCGTGGCGAGCAGGCTGCCCGATGTGCCGTGATTGGTCAGGGTGAAGGTGCCGCCCTGCACTTCGTCGGGCGTCAACTGGTCGCGCCGGGCGCGCTCCGCCAGATCGTTCACCGCCCGCGCCAGCTCCAGCAGGCTCAAGCTGTCTGCGTCGCGGATCACCGGCACGATCAAGCCCTCGGGCAACGCCACTGCGACGCCGATGTGGATCTGTTTGTGGATCAGCAGCGCGTCGTCGCGAAACGTACTGTTGGCTTCGGGCACGGCGCGCAGGCCGGCGACGATGGCCTGGACGAAGAACGGCGTGAAGGTGAGCCGCACGCCCTGCCCCGCGAATTCCGCCTTCAGCCGCTCGCGGCCGGCCACCACCCGCGACAGATCGGCCTCCATGACGGTCGTCACCTGCGGCGCGGTCTGGAGGCTGCGGGTCATGTGCTGAGCGATGGCGCGGCGCATCGGCGAGAGGGGAACCGGGATGTCAGGCTCTTGTGCCGCAACCCAGCGGGTTGCGGCCGGCGGCAATCCGGCGGATTGCGCCACGGGGCGCGCGGCGACGAACGCCAGCACATCCTTCTTGGTGATACGCCCGCCTTCGCCGGTCCCGGCGACCTGGGCCAGATCCACGCGGTGCTCGGCGGCGAGCCGGCCAACGACCGGCGAGATGAAACCAGCATTCGCCGATCCCACCTCGCGAATACTTCCCCCCGCGCCTGGTGGGAGAGGGGGCGGGGGTGAGGTCGGCGCGGCCGCCAGATGCGCTTCGACGTCTGCGCGGGTGATTCGGCCATCTGGGCCGCTCCCGCGCAGCCCAGCCAGGTCAATCCCCTGCGCAGCGGCCATCCGCTGCGCCACCGGCGTCGCTGCAACGCCCCTGATTCCTGTCGCCTGACTCCTGTCGCCTGATTCCTCCTCCTCGATCACCGCCAGCACCGCGCCTTTCGCTACGGTTTGTCCGGCCGGGACGAGGATCTGGCGCAGGATGCCGGAGGCCGGGGCGGGCAGCTCCGTCTCGATCTTGTCGGTGGTGAGTTGAAGCAGCGGCGCGTCCTTTGTCACCGGTTGACCCTCGGCGACCAACCACTCGGTCACCGTGCCTTCCACCACCGACTCGCCCAGTTGCGGCATCAGGACTTGGGTGGGCATCTTACGCTCACTCGGTGTATGCGGCGATCCGGGCCGATTGCGCCTCGGTCAACGCCAGCAGGTCAGTGGCGCCCGCGCGTTGCTCGAGGGCGGCGGTCGCTGTGGCTTGTGATCGGCGGCGCGCAAGCGCCCGCTCGGCCGCGGCGCGCAGGAACGCCAGGCGGGCGACGACCGATTCCTGGCCCAGCCCCCTGGCTTTCAACCGCGTATCCAGCTCAGTGGCGCCCGCTGGCTCGCCGGCCATGCGCAAGGCGCGCGCCAGGTGATAGATGATCTCCTGTTCGCCTTCCACCAGATGGCGGCACAAGTCCGCGAACTTCGGCTCAGGCCGGCTCCGGGCATAAATTTCACAAATCTCGATCAAAGCCCGATGTTCAGCCAGCTCCGAGCGGAGCATGGCGATCACGTTCGCGGCGGGCGTGAATTCCACCGGCGGCGCAGGCTCCAGCCCGGCCAGCAGGTCATCGGTCACGCCTTCCGGCAGGGGCACGCGGGCGGCGGCCAGCAGGTAGTGTTCATTGGCGGCCATCTCGCGGCGCACACCGTCGGGCATGGTCGCCGAGAAGCCGAGTGGGTTGTGCTGCGAACGATGGCACGCCCAGGCCGCCATCCGCCGCTCGACCCACGGCTCGACCCGCATGATGACATCAATCTCGTTGTCGGGGGTGGCGTAGAACGGCAACAACTCGCCGTTGAGTTCCACGCGAAACTCCTTCAGGCCGGGCGCGACCTCGAAAATGCTCTGCGGCAGGGCGCGGGTGACGAGCCGCGCCGGCGCCCAGGCTGGGCCGGTCTCGGGATAGACATCCCCGTCGGCCGCGACGGAAAACGCCTCACGTACCATCTCCCAGAGCGCCAGATGGTCGGGGTGCGGATAAAGCCCATGTTCGGGGTGCGTCAGGATCACATCGGGCCGGATCTCCCGGATTTGCCGCACAAGCTCGGCGATGGCCGGCCCGCGCGCAACATCTTTGACGCCCCCATCGGGCCAATCGAGCCAGCGCAGCTCGCGGATGCCGATATGCCCGCACGCGCACTCCAGCTCGCGCGTCCGCACCTCGGCCAGATTCTCGCGCGTCGCGCAGTCGTCGCAGAAGATCGTCGCCACCTCGCCGCGCGTCGCGCAAAGCAAGACGGTGCGCACGCCCCGGTCGCTGTAGCACGCCAGGGTGGATCCCGCGCCGATCTCGTCATCAGGATGGGCGAATATCGCCAGGATAGTGAATGGTTGGTTCATGCGTTTTGGCTTTCCCGTTTGATGGCTGCTATCTGAATCTCTGAGAATTATAGCCGAGAGCCGCTTAAAAGCCAACCCCTCCCGACCGATCATCAGGAGGGGCTGAATATCCCACAATCTCAAATGTTACGGCGTAACCGGGGCGAACTCGCCGCCCTTCACCTGGAAGAGATAGATCTGTGGCGTGCGCAGGTCGCCGTTGTCGAGGAATTGCACCTTGCCGAGCGGCGTCGTCAGATCGAGCTTGCGGATCGCGTCGGCGATCTTGACCGTATTGAAGACGCCGGCCTTTTTGGCGCCTTCGGCCAGCACTTGCATCGCACTGTAGCCGTTCACGGAATAGGTGTCCGGGTTGCGGTATTCGACCGCCTGATAGGCCTGCACCCAGGCTTGATCCACGGTCGTCTTCGGGCTGGGCGCAAAACCGGTGACGAACATCCCTTCCGCGGCGCCGTCCGCGTTGTCAATCGTCGCGGCCAGGAAGCAGCCGTCGGACGCCATGAAGGTGAGCTTGTCCAGCCCGGCAT
>CAZYHE010000062.1:0-13103 GCA_964647225.1 uncultured Anaerolineales bacterium | reverse complement strand
CCACTTCGACCTTGTAGGTCAGGCCGGTCATCTTGCTGAGGCAGTCGGCCATGGCCGCGCCGCCGCGGGAGATGAGCGCGGTATCCACCGAGGGCACAAAGGTGATGACGATGGGCTTGTCGGGAGCGCCAAGCTCACCCGCCTTGGGGGCCAGCGCATTCGCCATCTTCGCGCACACGGGCGCGGCGAGGGCGGGCAGCGGCGTCTTGGTCGGCGTCACGACAGCGGTGGCCGCGACTGGCGCTGCGGTAGCCGCGGGCGCTTTGGTCGGTTCGGGCGCCTTTGTTGGCTCAGGCGCTTTCGTTGGTTCGGGCGCCTTGGTCGGTTCCGGGGCCTTGGTCGGCGCAGGCGCCTGGGTTGCTGCGGCCGCCTTCGCGGGCGCCTGGGTCGGCGCGGGTGCGGGCGCGCCACCGCACGAGGTGATGAGCAGCGCCGCAATCACGGTCACGGCCAATACGACAGAGAGCTTCTTCATGTTTTTCCTCCGTATGAAGTAGGTGAAGATCAACTTGCCTTTATCCTATACCAAGCTGCGGAATTCGGCAACCTGCAAGGAGTCGAAATGCCCCCCAACTATCGTCCGCCACGCGTTCGCTATCTACGATACATCCCGCGCGCTTCGTTGCGCTTCACGCGAAAAACCTCGCGCACCATATCCAGTGATTCGCGAATGTAGCGCGCGAGTTCCCCCTGCTGGCCCTTGGTATCGCTCACGTCTCGATTGCGCCAGACGACCTCGACCTCTTTGATGGCGTAGCCCGCTTTCTCGAACAGATAGAGCAGCTCGACATCGTAGGCTGACACCTTCCACCCTTTGGGCCGGCTGGCCTGTTTGAAGAATTGGAGCTTGGGGAAAACCGCCAGCGCCGCCTCACGCCGGCACGACTTGAAGCCACACTGCGTATCGCCGATACCTCGCAACAAGAACAGACCGCGCAGCGTCCGAAAAACCAGGCTGCCCAGCTTGCGCAACACCGAGAACCCATCGCGTTCGCTGCCGCGCGAACCGATCACGACCTGATAGTTCTGATCGTACCACGGCAAGAGTTTGGACAGCTCGCCGATCGGTGTGGATTGATCCATATCGGTGAAGAGCACCAACTTGCCGTGTGCTTGTTGAATGCCGGCCCACACCGCCGCGGGTTTGCCACCATGGGGAATGCTCACCAATGAAAAACGCGGTCGGTCAGCGATGAATGTCTCAACTAATTGCTTGCTCGCATCGGTGGACTCATCATTGACGATGATGACTTCCCACGTATAGGTTTGCCGGGCGAGATAATCAGCAACCTCGTCAAGCACGCTTTGTTCGAGGTTGCGCGCCTCGTTATAACAGGGAATCACCACGGTGAGATACGGAGCCTGCAATTCAATCGTCATTCCTGACCGCCTTAGTGTGAAAATCAAAAGATCAAAGAAGCCAGACCGGCTGCTACGGTTGCGCCGGCCAGCGATGCGCCAAAGTTGACCCAATCATTACTCAGCCAGGGCCAGCCGCGCAATGGCCGCGCCGGCTGACCACATCGGTGCATAGACTGTTCGGTTTCTTTGCCGCAAATGTCGCAGTAGTAGATCGCCTGCACCGTCGCGCCCAGCACGCTATCGAACAGCGCGCCGGCCAGCCCGCTGATGGCCGCGACCGGGATGAGCACCCAGTCGCGCAGCAGCCAGGCGCCGGTGGTGACGAGGGCGGCGCCCTGAACCAGGATGAACGCCGCCAGCCCGATGAATGCGCCGCCGGCCAGAGCCGCCAATAGCCCCTGCCACGTCACCCCGCCCGACGCGCCGGTGGGGACGGGCCGGCCGGTGGTGATGAGCCGGGGCTGCTGCCGGGCCAACACGCCCAGCTCGGTAGCCCAGGTGTCGGCGTTCACGGCGGCCAACGCGCCATAGAAGGCCAACGCCAGGATCGGGAAGATCGGCGCGCTCCGGCCCGCGAGGCCGGCCGCGACGGCGATCAGCGCGGCCAGGCCGCCGTTGGCAAGCGCCTGCCCCGCGTCACGCCGGCTGCTCTTGGCGAAGGTGTCCGCCAAAATCCGCTTTCGGCGCGCGCCGAACCGCGACAGCGCGCTGGAGCTGACAAAGAAGGCGATCAGGGTGGCGCCCCACACCCAGCCGCCGAAACCAAAGATGCTCGTGCCGACCACGATGGCGCCGGCCACGCCGCTGCGCGACAGCGCGGCGCTGCGATAGGCCACGCCGCCGATGCTGGCGCTGAAGATCAGCCCGATGAGCAAGCGAACGGCGATGTTCTCGATATTCACATCTGCCGCCGTCAGCGCATCAGTCCCAGCAGGGCCAGCCCCGCGATCGCTTGAACCACCACCGCGCCGCCCCACAGCAGATATGCCGCCCCGGATTGCGCGCGGCGATAGAGCGCGATGCCGATCACCAGGTTGGTCAGCCAGGTGATCAGCCCGATGAGGGGCAGCGCGAACAGCCCGGATTTCGCCGCGATGCGGTCGGGGATGCCGCGCACGTCGAAATGCAGCGGCATATCGGGTGGCAGCCCCGGATAGCGGAACGCCAGGATGCCAGACATCAGCAGCAGCCCCAACAGCCCGGCCAGGATCAACACCTGGGCGCCGCGATCCCGCCACAGCCCCCACGTCCACAATGGCGGCCGGCGCAACTCCATTGTTAGCGGCCGCGCCGCGCCGATCGCAAAGCGCGCCTGCAAGGCGTCCAGGAATTTCTGGGGATCAGCCGGCGAAATCCCATAGCTTTCCTGATCCGTCACCAGGATGAGTTGTTCACGCAGCGGGCGGGTCGCGTAGGAGTTGACCACGCCGACATTTGCGCCCCACAGCCGCCGGCGCTCGGTGTAGGGCCAATGCCAGGGCCGCAGCCGATCCAGACCGACGACCGACGCGCCTTGTTGCACGCGCTGGATGCGCGCCATCGGCACGATCTGCCGCGACGCGCCCCAGACGAGCGTGACGCCATCACGCGTGACCCAATACTCGAGCGTGAACGCGGCGATCGTGCGATTAATCAGGTAGCTGACGACCCCCAGGCTCACCAACACCCAGAGCGCCAGCAGAAAGCTCAGGCCATCCACCGGCCGCGTCGTGATGGCGCGCACCGCCAGGACGGCCAGCAGCAGCAGCCCCAGGATGACCAGGATCGCAGACCAGCGATCAGGACGCGGTAAAGGCTTGAAAGTCATAGGGTTGTTATGTAACTGATGACTGACAACTGATAACTGACAACTATTGTTACTTCGTATACACCGGTGTCAACCAATGCCGATACTTCGGATCTACGCCATGCACCAGATTGTAATACATATCCATGACTTTGCGCGTGATCGGGCCGACGCCGCCGTCGCCCAGCCGGATGTGATCCACCGAGCCGATGGGCGTCACCTCGACGCCGGTGCCGCAGAAGAAGGCCTCATCCGCGATGTAAACCTCCGAGCGGTCAATCTGGCGCTCGACCGTGTCCAGCCCAAGCTCGACTTTGGCGAGATCCATGATCGCCTGGCGGGTGATACCCTCCAGGATGTTGGCGGTGACTGGCGGCGTGATCAGCTTGCCGCCGCGCACCATGAAGAAGTTCTCGGCGCTGCCTTCCGACACGTGGCCGTCAGCATTGAGCACGATCGCCTCATCGTAGCCGTTCAGCATCGCCTCGGATTTGATCAGGGCCGAGTTGACGTATGCGCCAGTGACCTTGCCGCGCGGGGGGATGGCGTTGTCGTCGTTGCGGCGCCATGACGAGAAACAGACCTTGGCGCCTTCCTGCTGCTCGATGTATTTGCCGAACGGTGTCGCAAACACCGCGAACTCATCGGTCAGGTTGTGCAGGCGCACGCCGATCACCTCGTTGGCCTTGTAGGCCAGCGGCCGGATGTAGACATCCTCGCGATACCCTTCGCGGCGCAGCAGTTCGATGGTCAGCTCGCTCATCTGCTCCGCGTCGAGGCTGAGCTGCATCCGCAGCACTTTGGTTGACTGGAGCAAGCGCCGGTAATGATCGCGCAGGCGCACGACGAAAAGCTGCGCTTCTTGCTCATTCCAGTACGCGCGAATGCCCTCGAACACGCCCGTGCCATAGTTGAAGGCATGGGTCATGATGCTGACCTTGGCCGCGGTGAACGGGACAATTTTGCCCTCAAAGTATGCAAACTTCGGCATGATGACTCCTCCCACGATCAGTTTGAGAATGATTGCGTTATAGTTGTAAGTCCCAGGCGTTCAAGCGCGCCAACTGCGCTTGATCCGTCATATCCAGGTTCAGCGGGGTCACAGAGATGTAGCCCGCGGCCAACGCGCCGATATCGGTCCCCACCGCCGGCTCACCGGCCGGCGGATCGCCGCCGATCCAGTAGTAAGGCCGGCCTTTGGGATCTTCGCGGCGGATCAGCACGTCGCGATAGACCCGCTGCCCCAGCCGCGTCACCTGGATGCCGCGCACCTGTGCCCGCGGCAAGGCTGGGAAATTGACATTGAGGAAGCTGTTGGCCGGCAGCCCTTCGGCCAGCACGCGGCGAGCCAGCCCTGCCACGATCTCCGCCGCGAAATCGAGATCGCCGGCGCGGTCGTCCTGCAAGTCCTGCGACGCGGCGATAGCCGGGATGCCGTAGACGGTCGCTTCCATCGCCGCGGCCAGCGTCCCGGAGTAGGTCACATCGTGGCCCAGATTGGAACCCTGGTTGATCCCCGACACGACCAGGTGCGGCCACTCCGGCAGGATGCCCAACAGGGCCAGCCCCACGCAGTCGGATGGCGTGCCGGTGGTGACAAAGAGCGGCGCGCCATCGGGCAAATTGCCCTGGGTCACGCGCAGCGGCTTGTGCATCGTCTTAGTATGCCCCGCCGCCGACCAGTTGTGATCTGGCGCAAAGACGACGACCTCGCCCACCTCACGCAGGGCGCGCGCCAACGCGACCAGGGCGGGCGCCTGGTAGCCGTCGTCGTTGGTGATCAGGATGCGTGGCATGGGAATCGGCAAATCAGCAAATCGGCGGATGGCGCAGGCGCCGCCAGAGCTCGAGGCCTCAACCGGTTTGTGCCGCCGATGACCCAACCGGTCAATGCCGAGAAGCCAGGTGGGTGCGTTTCAGTCCTGGGGCAGTCATTGCGAGGAGCGTCGTTGGCGGTTGCGAGGCACGAAGCAAAGCAATCCCCGCCTATGTTGGAGATTGCTTCGCTCCGTCCGGCGAAAACCATGCCGGACTCCGCTCGCAATGACAGCGCGCCCCCAAACTGAAACGCACCCAAGCCAAGTTGGCCGATCGCCGGTTTCAGGGCCACAGCTATCTCCCGCGCCGCGGTCGGCTGACTCCTGACCCCTGCCCCCTGACTCCCGACCCCTGCCCACTGCGCCCCGCCCTCCAACCAACCCGTCTTCTTCGGCTTGGGCTTGTGCCCCACGATGATCTGCACGGGCTTGCTTTCGACCTCGTTGCCGGCGCGGTCGAAGGCTTTGACCTTGATCCTGTGCGTCTCGGATATAGTGCCCGTTTCAATGATGACGCCCCGGCCCGACTCAGTGAACCAGACCGTGCGCTCGCCCGTCGTGCCATCGGCCCGTTTGTACTTTTCGACCTTCGTCTCTTGCACCACCACTTCTTGCAGGCCGATTGTACCATCTGGATTGGTAATTGGCCGCATCTCGGTGATGCGCGGGCCGAACGCCGGCATCACGTCCGACATCGCAATCGTCCAGCGAATACTGTAGGGCGCGACGGTGCTTTCCCCGATCTTGGCATTGTCCAGATAGAATTCGACGCGATCCATCTCCCAGCCGTCCTGGGCGTCCGCCGTGATGCTGACCATTTCATCATCTTCCATCACATAGCGGTCGCCATCTTTGGGATGGACGATCTCGACCGTGGGCGGCGTGTTATCTATCACCACGCGGATTTCGTTGGTCTGCACGCCGCCATCGTTGCCCAAGACCACCAGGCGCAGGGTGTAAAGCCCGTCGAAGCCGGCCGTATCCCAGACTTCCAGGTCGCCGTTGCTCACCTGGTTGCCATGCTCGCCGCCGATCGGGATCCACGCGTCCGGCTTGGCTTCGGCGGCGACATCCACCTTGTACGCCCGGAAATTGCCGCCGCGCGCGTTGCCCTTGATGACCACCTTGCCCTTCAACCGCGCGCCGATCAGCGGCTCGCCGATGGCGATATCGCCCGCCACCTCTTGGCCGCCACACGGGCCGTCAATCTCGGTCGGGGGCTGCGGGATGCTGTTGGCGCGCACATAGTCCGCGGCGTTGAGCGGGTACATCTCATAGATCCGCCGCTCGATCAGTTCCGGCGGGGTGCATACCGAGGCGCGCTTGCCGTTCTCGCGGTTGATCTCGAATCCCTGATACCAGTTGTCTTGCTGTTTGGGGACCTTGCCGGCCAGGAAAAGATCAGTCGTGCCGCCCTTGCAGTCCGGGGTCGGCAGCAGCCCCGACGGGAAGCAGACGTTGGCGCGCACCAAGCCCGGCGGCTCATCCCATTTCTGCACGGGCAACCCCTCCATGCCCTTCTTCAGCACAGAGTTGAAGATCGGCGCCGCGGTGATCGAGCCATCGGAGAGCTTCATCGGCTTGTTGTCGCTGTTGCCCGTCCAGACGCCCACCGCCAACTGTGGCGTGAAGCCGATAGTCCAGCCATCCACCCAGCTATTGGTGGTGCCGGTCTTGGCGCCCACCGGCCGGTCGGGCAGGATCAGGTATTGCGCCGTACTGCCAAACGCCCCTGCGCGCGGCGTCGGGTCGGTCAGCACATTGACGATCATGTAGTTGGCCGCCGGTTTCACGACCTGCTCGGTGCTCGGCTGGGCATATTGATCCAACGTCTTGCTGTCTTTGTCCTGCACCTGGAGGATATAAACCGGGTCGAGCTTGCGATAGCCGGGCCGCTGGCGTTCCGGCGGGATCGGTTTGCCGGCCATCACACCGCCGTTGGCAAAGACGCCGAACGCATAGGTGTGATCCACCAGCGCCACCTCGCCGCCGCCCAGGGTCAGGCTCAAGCCGTAGGAGTTAAGCTCGCGATTCAGGCTGCTGAGGCCCAGCCGCCGCGCGGTCTTGATGACATTCGAGATGCCAACCTGCTGCATCAGCCAGACCGCCGGGATGTTGTAGGAGCGTTGCAGCGCCTGCCGCAACGTCATCGGCCCGTGATACTTGCGGTCGTAGTTCTCCGGGGTATACGGCGGGTTGCCGGGATCCGGGAAGACGGTGCGCACGTCGAGCACCATGCTGGCCGGCGCGAAATTGCCGGTCTCGAACGCGGTCAGATAGGTGTACGGCTTGAAGGAGGAACCGGGCTGGCGCGAAGCCAGCGACACGTTCACCTGGCCGTCAATGGCCTTGTCGAAATAGTCCAGGCTGCCGACCATCGCCAACACTTCGCCGGTGTTGGGCCGAATCGCCACGACCGACGCGTTGGTCACTTCGTGATCGAACGAATAGCCCGGCAGGCTGACCTGGGGGACGGGGGGGAAGTTCGCCATGCCGGCCTGGCATGGTTTCGGCGGCTGCTGGCGCATGGAGGCGATGTGGCTGCGTGCGGTGCATTCCGCCCAGACCTGCAAGTCCCAATCCAGCGTGGTGTAGACCTTCAGGCCGTTTTCCCAGATGAAGTAGGGCTGTTCGGGCGTGTTGTACTGCTGTTGCAACTGCTGCAAAACGTAGAGCGCGAAGTGCGGCGCATCGGGCGGCACCTCGAACCGCTGCTCGGCGAACTCGCGCACGTATTGCCAGAGCGAGCCGGGCAGCTTCTTGGCGGCATCCGCTTCGGCCTGCGCGATATAGTCGGCCTTGACCAGGGCGTTCAGCGCGCGGGCCGTGGCCGGCCGGTCTCCCGTCGCCACCAGGGGGAGATCGCTCTCGCTCAGATGACCGGCCTTGATCAGTTCGTTGAGCAGCCGGGTGTTGAAATAACGCGTGGCGTTGTCCACCTGCTCCTGGGTCAGGTAGCCCGCGTCGTACATCGCATTCAACACTTTGCGCTGGCGGCGATAGGCGTCGGCCGGCTCCTGGATCGGATTCAGGCCGGGATATTGCGGGATGGCCGCCAGCACAGCCATCTCGTCGAGGGTCAGGTCGGCCACGGTTTTGTCATAATAGACGCGGGCGGCCGCCTCGATGCCGTAGGCCGCGTTGCCGTAGAAGTTATAGTTGAGATACCACTCCAGGATGCGATCTTTGCCCGCCTTGCCCGGATACTTGCGCGTGATCTCGATCGCCATGATGGCTTCTTTGATCTTGCGGGCGTAGGAGCGCTCATACCGCTCCTGCGGATCAATCAGCACCATCTTGACCATCTGCTGCGTGATGGTGCTGGCGCCCTGGACGTTTTGTCCGCGGATATTGGAGACGAACGCCCGGCCCAGGCCGCGCAGGTCTACGCCGATGTTGGAGTAGAAGGAGCGATCTTCCAGGGCAATCGTCGCGTCACGCACCAGCTCGGGGATCTGGTCAATCGGCAGATAGGTGCGGTCGCCGCGGAAGGGCCGCGGGTCAATGGACTCATAGAGCAGGTGTTGCCCCGTGCGGTCATAGATCTTGACCGTCTCGTACTCGACCTGTTCCGTCTGGATGGCGCTCGGATCGGGCAAGCCCTGGGCGAAATAGGAATAGACCGTGGCCACCGAGGTCACTGCGGCGAAGGCCACCGTCACCAGGGCGATCAGGTTCACCCCCACCACCGCGGCGAGGAAGATCATCAACCATCGGCCGATGCGTGGGCCGCCCACCGCGCGGCGGTAGCGGCGCCAACGTTGGATTTGTTGTACGCGAGTCATCTTTTATCTAATCTGCTAATCGGATAGTTCAGAGGTTTCTGCTGGGCCGTTGAGTGTGACAAGCAGTCGGTTTAGCACGTTCCGACCCAAAATAAGATCGGTTCCGGCTGGCACTCCGGCAACGCGGATCGCCGGTAACCTGTAAGGGCCGATTTGAAGTACGACAATATACGTTTTCACACGTCGGCTTTCCTGCCATAACCAAGTCAGCCGTCCAGAACCAACGCTCCTGGCGCCAATCTGCGCAAGCAGATTGACCGGTACGAGTGTTCCATCAGAACCAGAGTCAATCAATGCGCCGTGTGGACCGCTTGTTTCGCCAGAATGAGGCTCGACAAGAAGCACGTCCACCACCGGCATCGGCGGGTCGAAATCCGAGTTATACGAGTAGGTGTAGAGTCTCATCAATCATACTCTATGCGCGGGGAGCGCACCATCCAGACCAGATCTGGTTGATCAGTCACCCGCTTGATCAATACACCAATCATTGGGAAACGTTCGCAGATTCGCAAGAAGAGAGCCAACTCGTCAGTATCGGAATCAACTACATGGCCTTCATGCATCGCAATAAACTGACCAGTATACTTCCGAAGCAATTCCGCATGTTGCACGCAATAATACTGCTCCTCGCGATCAATTTTCCGTTCAGCTTCTTGAAACAAATAGGTGCGAATCGCTTTGTCAGCCAAAGCCTCTGGAGTGATGCCCTGGTCTTCGGCAACCCACCATAGACTGTTCGCCGTTCTCTCGGCAATCGGCAGAGATACCACACTCATAAAGCCCCGCCTCCCTTCCTGTCGCGCATCACTCTATAGACAGACTCCCTCGGCAATCAGTTCCCAAGCAAAATAACGGGGGGTGTGCCCTCCACCCCCCGCGGTCTGGGATACTATGTTAGCAGAAAAGGGGCGGATTGGCAAATGGGGGGCGGAATTTCCCGGCCCGCGGCAAGACTTGCTCCCCCGCCGCGCCGCGAGTATACTGGACGGCATGATCACGCCTGTCATCAGCAGCAGATTCATCCGCACCATCCACGAGGTTTTCGGCCCGGAAGGTGATGACTGGCTGGTTCAACTGCCTGCGTTGCTCGCCGAGTGCGCAGCGCGCTGGGCGCTCCAGGTTCAGCCGCCGTTCGACCTCTCCTACAATTATGTCGCCCCCGCGCGGCGCAGCGATGGGGCCGCGGTCGTGCTGAAGCTCGGCGTGCCCAACCCGGAGCTGACGACCGAGATCGCGGCGATGCGGCTGTACGATGGCCGGGGCGCCGCGCGGCTGCTCGACGCCGACGCCGAACGCGGCTGCCTGCTGCTGGAGCGCCTGAAGCCCGGCACGCCGCTCGTCGCAGTGGCCGACGACGCGGCCGCGACTGCCATCGCCGCCGAGGTGATGCGCCAACTATGGCGGCCTGTCCCGGCCGCGCATCCCTTCCCCGATGTGCGGCGGTGGGCACGCGCGCTTTACACCCTCCGCGACCAGTATGGCGGCACGACCGGCCCGCTGCCGGCCTACTTGGTGGATCAGGCGCTGCGCCTCCACGATGAGCTGATCGCCTCGTCGGCCGCGCCGGTAGTGCTGCACGCCGACCTGCATCACTGGAACATCCTGGCCGCCGAACGCGCGCCGTGGCTGGCGCTCGACCCGAAAGGGGTGATCGGCGAGCCGGCCTATGAAGTCGGCGCACTGCTGCGCAACCCGATCCACGAGATCGCGGCCTGGCCCAACGCCCGCCAGGTGTTGGCGCGGCGCATTGACCAGCTTGCCGCGACGCTCGGCTTCGACCGGCAGCGGTTGGTCGGCTGGGGCATCGCGCAAGTGGTGCTCTCGGCGTGCTGGGATCTGGAAGACAGCACGTTCGGCGGCTGGCAGACCTGGATCGGGGTGGCAGACATCCTGGCCGCGTTGTAGAGATCGAAAGGAAGCCATGAACTTTCTGCGCAGGGCGCTCTATCTGGCCGCCAGGGTCTATTGGATCATCGCCCGGCCGCTGACCCTCGGTGTGCGTGTGATCATGCAGCGCGGGGATGAGGTGCTGCTGGTGAAGCACACCTATCAGTCCAGGTGGTATTTCCCCGGCGGCCTGGTGGAGCGCGGCGAGACGTTGGATCAGGCCGCGCGGCGGGAAGCCCGCGAAGAGGTCGGCGCGGCGATGGGGCCACTCACGCTGGTCGGCGTGTTCAGCAGCTTCGCCGAGGGCAAGGCCGACCACATCACCGTTTTCCGCTGCACGGAGTTTACGCTGGCGCCGGCCGCCAACGCCGAGATCGCGCAGTTTGCGTTTTTCAAGCTGACCGCGCTGCCGCCCGATGTGTCGGCCGGCACGCGGCGCCGGGTCGAGCTGATCTTGGGCGGCGCGGCCGGGCCGACTTATGGGCCGTGGTGAAGTGGCGACCGAGGCTTCGTCGTGAGCTCAGCCGAACGGTCGCGGCTAAGGAGCCTACGGCTGCAATGTCGGCCTGCGCCGACTGTGATCCGTACACGGTGAGAACGCGTCCATGTAGATGGACGCCCGGCGCCGCAGCGCCCCTCAACCGCGATTTCAATCGCCAACTCAGCCGGCGGCGGGCTGGGCCACGGGCGCCAGCAGCGGCCGCATGAACTGCGTCAGCGCCAGCGCGGCCAGGACGATCACCGCGCCGAAGATGAACGGCGCCTGCGAGCCGTAGGCGACCCAGACCGTGCCGCCCACCACGGGGATCACGATGGCCGCGATGTGGTTGATCGTCTGCTCGACCGAGAGATTGCTGGTGATCTCTTCGGGCGACACGGCGATCTTATGGAAGTAAGTCGTCAGCCCCAGGTTGAAGCCGATGAAGATGTTGTCCAGGACGAAGAGCACGTACAACAGTGGCAGCACCTGGATGTAGGCATACCCGATGAAAACGAATGTGAGCGCGGCGAACGCTACGCTCAGGGTGATCCGCTCGCCGAAACGGCTGACGAGCTGCCCCACCCAGCGCAACGTCACGATGTTGATCAGACTGTTGACCAAAAAGAGCACGGCGGTTGTCTGCACGGTGATGTGATACTCCCGCACCAGCAGGTAAATCGCAAAGGTCGTGAAGATGTGCCGCCGGCTGCCCAACAGGAACGAGAGCGCGTAGTAGAGCCAATAGCGCTTGCGCAGCACGATGCGGCGCTTGGCCGGCAACGTGCCACCATTGCCGCCGAGCGGAAACAACGCCACCCCGCCGATCATCACCAGGACGCCGACGACGGCAAAGAGGGTTTGGTAGCCCCAGGGCCGCGCCAGCAGATAGACCGCCGCGGTGGCTGCGACCGCGGCCAGCGAACCCAGGCTGCCCAGCTTGCCCAAGGCCCGCGGCGCCTCGCTCAGCTTCGACACCATCAAGACCACCGCGTTCGTGCTGGGCGTAAAGAAGTGAAACCCGAAGCTCATCACAAAAGTGGTGACCAACAGGATCGGCAACGTGGTTGAATAGCCGGTTGCGACGATGCCCACCCCCATCAGGATAATGCTGAACGCCATGATGCGGACTTCGGAAAGATAGAGCGCCAGGAACCCCACCAAAAACCCCAGCAGCCCCGGAATCTCGCGCACCGCCTGCACCAGGCCCACCTCTGCCGGGCCGATCTTGACGCTCTCGACGGCGAAGTTGTTGAAGAGGGTCTGCCAGACCTGAAAGCCGAAATAGAGCAGAAAATTAGAGACGATCAGATAGATCATCATGCGGCGGGTGTCTTGCGGATCATTCATGCGATAACGCGCCCCTCGTGACAAGAATGGAAGTAATCGCAGCGCAGGGATATGGGCGCGCCAAAACGCAGCCGAGGCCAGCCCTCCGATCCCAAGCATTGTAATCCGCTTTGCCCGCCAGGGCCAAAATCGCGACGCGTCTCAACCATATCGTGCTCGAAGCCCATCACTTTCAGCCCGGCCGGACGTCAATTAATGTGTATTACCGGAACGGGGACCCTGAAGATCGCACACGCGGGGCAGCCGGGACTTACGTAATAATACGGATAGACCCCCGACCCGTCTCGCGCTAGACTCAGTGCAATAAGGCATTCCGCCCAACTCATATCATAGATTCGACCGATCCTGGCGGGGAGGTATCCCATGTCGCACAAGCCTGCACCCATCGCGCTCATCGTAGACCCCGATCCCCACATGGCGTGGGCTATGCAACAGGTCCTCTTGCCCGAAGGGTGGCAAGCGATCGTCGCGCACTCCGGGACATCCGCGATGGCCCAAGCCGCCACGGCGCCCATCTGCATTGCCTTCGTCAATGCGACTCTGCCCGACATGGACAGCCAGGATCTCGCCAGGCGTCTGCGGAAGCTGCGGCCGGAAGCCTCGACAGTTGTGATTTCTGATTTCTGCTGCCCCGATGA
>CAZYHE010000061.1:0-13295 GCA_964647225.1 uncultured Anaerolineales bacterium | reverse complement strand
CTAACATAACTGAAGCGACTATCAAAGCAGCTTTTTCAACACATCCGGCACATCCGTGATGATCGCGTCCACGCCGAGCGCGATCAAGCGCCGCATGTCAGCCTCTTCGTTGACCGTCCACGGCCGGACGGGCAGCTTGCGGCTGCGCGCCCAGGCCATGTACCCCTCATCTACCATCGGATACTCCGGGTGCATACTATCCATGCGGCTAAACCAGAGGGTCAAGCGGGCGCGCATCCAGCCGGGCAGGTCGGGCGCAGTCAGCAGCGCGCATTCGATCTCTGGCCCCGCCTTCTTGGCCCGCCGCAGCGCCATCGGGTTGAAGGAACTGATCACGACCTGATCGGCCATGTCGTGCGCACGTACGCGCGCCACCACATCCACGCCGAGATTCACCGTGGGCGACTCCAGCGCCTTCAACTCGATGTTCAGCAGGAGCTTGTTGCGCGCCAGGTCGAGCACTTCGTCCAACGTGGGGATCGGTGTGCCCGCGAACTTCGGCGCGAAGTGGGCGCCGGCGTCGAGCGCGCGTAGCTCCTCGAAGGTGTGCGCGGTCACGCGGCCCGCTCCATTTGTGGTCTTATCCAGGGTTTGGTTGTGCATCACGACGATCTTGCCGTCGGAGCTGTATTGCACATCCAGCTCGGCCCCGTCGGCGCCCAGATCAATCGCCGCCCGGAAGGCCGGCAGCGTGTTTTCCGGCGCGACCCGGCACGCGCCCCGATGGGCGAAAATCAAAGGCCGTTTGTTTTCAGAACGTCGCATCTTTTTCTCTCCTCATGCGCGGCGCATCTGCTTGGCGAAATCCACCAGCCGCAGGCCATCCCACAGATCAATCGGTTTGCTGCCAACCCACTCGTGCGCCTGGCGCGAGATGGCCCCCGTAGTGACCAGCCAGGCATGGTCGCCGTTCTCGTGGACCAGGGTGCCGTAGAGATCACGGATCGTCGGCTCACCCACTGTGCCGCGATAGCGTTTGCATTGCACCAGGCCGTACCTTGCCTCTGGGCCTGAAACGATCAGATCAATGCCGTGGTCGGCCACATCTTGCGTGTTCTTGACCTGATAGCCCAGGAGTTGGAAGAGCATCCCGGACCAGACCTCGAATTCCGCCGGTTCCAACGCCAGCATCTGCGGGATTGTTTGGATCTTGGTGAAACGTTGGCGCAGGTCTTCGTTGCCCCCCGTGCGCTGGCTATACCACACCGGCCCGACCAGCAATGCCAGGTTGATGAGCGCCAGGACGAGCGGCAGCCACCAGGGCAGCCAACCCGGTTGCCCTTGCACCAGACGAAACGCGATCAGCGCGGGCCAGACCAGGATCCACACGGCGGCCGCGCCCAACCACAACCAGGGCGTCTCGCCGGCCGGTACGAGCTGCTGCAGGGTGCCGCGAGCCAAGTTACGCACAACCCCGGTGCGCTCCATCTGAGTGCGCGCACGGGCGATTTCTCCCAGGCTGGGCATCCAGTCGGGTTCGCCGGTGCCGCGAATCGAAGGATCTACAGGCAATGCAGCTTCGAACTCGGTCATTCATCCCCCTGTTGGGCGCGCCGCGTCCCGTTGGCGGTTCTCAATCGGGCGCGCGCCCGTTTTTTGGGCTGTTCGGCGGTGGTTTCCGCCTGGCAGAACTGGGTATCAAACCAATGCCGGGCGAACCATAACTGGTGCGCGGCCACCTCTTCTGATGCGAGCGTGGGAAACTGGGCGATGAGGGGCCGCAGCCGCGCGCGGATCAGCGCGGCCTTGGCTGCGCCATCCACCACCAGGCCGGCCGCGGCCTCGCAGATGTCCCAGCGTCCCTCGAAGTCGCACAGCCCCACCAGCAAGAGGCGCTGCTCGTCGGCTGAAAGCGCCGGCGGCGCGTCGGTTGGGGGCGGCAGTGAATCGGTCGGGTTGGCAGTCAATGCTCGATCTCCTGCTGGCGCATGGGCGCTCAGCGCAACTGATAGCGTGTGACGGCGACGCGCGCAAATTCGGCCTGGTGGGTGGCCTGGCCATGCGCCTTCAGCCAGGCCTCGGTCAAGCCCCGGCTATCCCACATGGGCATCTCCGTGGCGATCAGCCAAACTGCAGAGACGCCGGCGGTGGCGCCTGTCATCACGGCAGCCAACTCGGCCGCGCTCATGCCGTGGTTGGTGTATGGCCCGTCGAGCCACTTGTCCAGTTCGCCGCCATAGTAGACGAAGGAATAGCGGCCGTACGGGATCTGAAACAAAAGCTGCTCTCCGGCCTGCCGGTGCGCCAGGACGAATCGCGTCGCGGCCCGAAAATCCGACTTGATCGGCTGCGCCATCTGGCCGGCGACCGCGGTTAGATTGAGCGCCAGGATGACGCCGAACAGTGCGAACGCCAACGGCCGCCAGACACGGGCGAGCGCGGCCAGGCCCAGGCCGGCAAGCGCCAGAAACGCCGGCAAAGCCCAAATCAAGTAGCGGTCGGCGAAGAGCGGCCGGCGCAATGAAATGATGTAGATGCCGATCGGCGGCCACAAGAGCCAGACGAGCAGCAGCCCGATTACGATCCATCGCCGGCGGCCAAGCCCATCTCCGCCGGGCCTCCGCAGCGCCGCCCACAGCCCGGCGCCTGCCAGCAACGCCAGCGTCATCGGCAGCAGCGTGGCCGCGTCAGTCACCGGCAGGATGCCCCGGCTGAAGGCCACCCACACCACCAGCAGAACGGATGGCAGCGGCACAAAGGGATAGCCGGTCTGCGTGTCGGCGGCCAGCCACAGCGGCGCCTGCCAGCGCGCCAACGGCAGGTAGGGCAGCAGCAGCAGCGCCAGGTAGAGCAGGCCGATCAGGCGGCGGCCCCGCGCCCAGCCGGGGCTGCGTTCTTGAGCCAATGATGGCAGCAGCAGCAGCCAGACGGCCTGCACCGGCACGGCCAGGGCGGCCAGCAGGTGCAGATAGAACCCCAGGCTGGTGATGCAATAGAGCAAGAGCCAGCGCCACGCGCCGCCGTCCCAGCTTGCCCGCACCGTCAGGTAAATTGTTAACGGCATCCACAGCAGCAAGGCCGCGTACATCTTGGCCTCTTGCCCGTACCAGACCGCATACGGTGCGGTCGTCAACAGCACGGCGGCGATGAGCGCGGCCCCGCGTTGGCGGGCTTCGTCGTGAGCGCTCAGCCGAACGGTCAGCCGGCAGATCAGGGCATAGAGCACGGGCGTCGCCAGCGTCCCGGCCAGCGCCGACGGAAAACGGAGCGCAAACTCGCTCGTCCCCGCGGCCGCGAGCCAGGGCCGCAGGGCGAGGAAGAAGAGCGGGCCGTTCTCTCCTTGCCGGCGGAACATCTCCAGCAGGGCGGGCAGGGCTTGTGTGGAAAAGCGCAGCGCGTCCACTTCGTCTCGCCAGAGGCTCTGCGCGGTCAGGCCCCCGGCGCGGAGCGCAAAAGCCAGCCCGGTCAGGGCCAGGATCAGCCAGGCGGTGTGATGCCGGCGCGCGCCGCGGGGCATCACCGTCACCTGGCGCGCGCCTTGCCGCGCGCCAGCCACACCAGCAGCAGGGTTGTCCCGATCAGCACAAAGATGCCGCAGCACAGCCAGACGTAGCTCAGGGCGATGATCGCCGTGTCTATCAGGCGGGCCAGCGATGACGCCTCACCCGTCTTGTTGGCCACGGCCGGCGTCGCGCGCGGGGCCAGCGTGGGCGCGGGCGGCGCGACCATGGGCTGGCCCGGGCCGGGGAGCAATGGCTGCGGCCGGCCGCCGGGTGCGCTCAAAGTGGGCGGAGGCAAGAAGCCCGGCGCCTTGCCATCTCCCGGCGGCGGCGCAACAGCGGGCGCGGCGGGGGGCGCAGCCGTTGGCGGCTGCGGCGATGGCACAGATGGCGTCATCGGCCGGGTGGCGGTCACCGGCTGCGTGGCGGGTGGCGGCAAACCAGCCGGCCGGGTCCCGGTGATCGTCAACGTCGGCGTGATGGTCGGCGTCCCGACCGGCGACTGAAAGATCGGTCGGGCCAACACATCGTCGGGCGTCACCCACACCAAAGCCGCCGACAGTCCGATCAGGACGGCCAGCGCCAGAATCAAGCGAACCGAAATCACACGCATGGACGAAATTATACCATCAAATGGCGCGCAAGCCCAAGGCTGCGGCGGTCAGGGGGCATCGTTCCGCACCGCGCTAACGTCGCCGGCCCAGACCACTTCGTCCTGGCCGGCGGCTGTGCGCACGATCAGCCCGCCCTCCGGCGTCACGCCGACCGCCACGCCGTACAACAACCCGGCCGGCCGTGCGACTTGCACCTCGCGCCCCACCGTGTCGAGTTGAGCCGCCCATGCTTCATGCACC
The DNA here is from genome assembly GCA_964647225.1 of uncultured Anaerolineales bacterium. Lineage (GTDB taxonomy): Bacteria > Chloroflexota > Anaerolineae > CG2-30-64-16 > CG2-30-64-16 > CAZYHE01. The sequence continues at coordinate 9,001 of CAZYHE010000061.1, read as the reverse complement.
GGTGCGCCGGCCAGCAGGCGGTCGTACCACCGCTCGCAGCTTTGCAGGATGGCCGCCAACAACGCCACCCGCGCCACGGGCCGGCCCGCCGCCATTTGCAGGCTGGTTGCGGTCGCCCACAGTTCGACCGGCGCGGCGCCGCCCGGCCCGAACATCAGGTTGACATTGATGCCCAATCCCAGCACGACGTAATCCAACTGCTCGCCACGCAGCCGCAGTTCGGTCAACATGCCGCCGAGCTTGCGCCCGGCCCACACGATGTCGTTGGGCCACTTGAGAGTCACCTGGACGCCTGCGACCTGGGCGATCGCCTCGACCGCGGCCAGCCCCAGACACATGGGCAACTGACCCGCCTGGCGGGCGGACAGCGGCGGCCGCAACAGCAGCGACATCAAGAGGCCGGCGCCGGGCGGCGCCCACCACGTGCGATCCAACCGCCCGCGGCCTGCGGTTTGTTCGTCGGCGACCACCAGCAGTCCTTCGGCCGCGCCGGCCGCGCGGTCGTGCGCCACGTCGTTCGTCGAGCCGGCGCGCGGGAGATAGACCACGGGATGCCCCAGGCGTTGTGTGGTTAAGGTCGCTTCGATGGCGGCGCGGGAGAGATCAGGCATGATTGGGCGATTATACCAGGCGCGGCGTCAGCCGGGAAACTGGCACGCCGAGGGTATACCGCAAAAGTGTCGGGGCACGGTCGCTGACTGGCCGAACGGCCGTGCCGAAGCGCCGCCCTTCGACAAGCGTTCGACTAAAAACCTATCCGCAAACGTGCCTTGAGCCTGTCGAAAGGCGCGTTGCAGTGCAGCCAAGAAGCTCAGCCACGGTCTACGCTGGCCCGATGGCCGGGGTGAGTACGGACGGCGCCGGCGGCGTCCGCGACTGATGCGCCGCGGCCCACCGCCCCTTCACCAGGCGTGCGATCACTGCCGGCGGCACGAGGCTCCCCAAGACCCTGAGCAGGCGATTGATCGCGCCGGGGATGTAGATGGCCCGACCGCGTAGCGCCGCGTCCAGCGTGCCGGCCGCGACCCCGCCGATGTTTTGCGTCGTGATCTGCCCCAGCCAGCCTTGCGCGGCGATCGCGGCCAGGCATTCGGGCGTGGTGGGCAGCCCGGCCGGGCAAAGCGCGGTGACCGTCACGTTGTCCCCCGCCAGTTCTTCGCGCAGGGCCAGCGAGAAGTCGAGCAGGAACCGCTTGGAGGCCGCGTAGGTCGCCTTGAAGGGCATCGGGTAGAACGCGGCCAGGCTGGCGACGTTGATCACACGGAAGGTCGCTCCCGGATCGCGCAGGCCCAGCAGCGCGTGGGTCATCTCCACTCCGCCCTCGATGTTCAGACGCAGGATGGTGCGAATATGCTCGCGCGACTGCGCGCAGAACAGCCCCTCGTGATCGGTGCCCGCGACATTGACCACGGCCCAGAAACGCGCCCGTTCGCCCTGGAGCGCCTCGAACAGGGCCGCCCGTTGGCCTGGCTCGGTCAGATCGCACGCCCTGCACGTCACCCGCACGCCGTAGGCGCTCCGCAGCGCGGCCGCCAGGGTCTCCAGCGGCTCGGCGCGCAGATCGGTCAGATAGAGATCATGGCCGCGGCTGGCGCACTCCACGGCGAACGCTTTGCCCAACCCACCGGTCGCGCCGCTGATCATCACATAGCTCCGCATGATACACACTCCTGATGATGGTTACTTGGTCCGTGATTTGAGGCGTAACGCCAGATGGCATCTGGCGCTACATCGTCATGCGATCCCGCACATCCGCGCCGAGATGGCCCAGAGGCGTTGCGCGGCCGCGAGATCCTGGGCCTGCCGGCTGGGCGCCTGGGGCTTGCCGTGCTTCCAATAGATCGGCCGCGCGGTCTGGATGGATGCTTCGCCCAACAGGAAGAGGATGCCGCGGGCGGCTTCGGCCGCGGGGATGCCGCCCGCCCGGCGCCGCGCCCAGAACCACTGCACCAGCCCCGGCGTCCCCTTCAGTCCGATGTCGGTGTTCACCAGGCCCGGATCGGCCGCAAAGGCGCGCACGTGCGCTTGGCCGGCCAGCCGCCGGTTCAGTTCCGCGGTGAAGAGCACGTTCGCCAGCTTGGTCTGCTTGTAGGCCTGCAACCCACTGTAACGCCGGCGCAACTGAAGATCATCCCAGTTCAGGTCGGTGCCATAGTGCGAGCCAGAGCTGACCGTCACGATGCGCGCCTGCGGCGCAGCCTGGAGCAGTGGCAGCAGCTCCCACGTCAACAGGAACGGCGCCAGGTGGTTGACCGCCCATTGGGTCTCGTAGCCTTCGGGGGTCAGTGTGAGCCAGTAGGTGAAGGCGCCGGCGTTGTTGACCAACCCATCCACGGCGGATCGCCCCCCGGCGGCAGCAAGCCCGCGGATCGTCCCGGCCAGGCGGCGCACTTCGCCCTGGCGGGACAGGTCGGCGACGCAGCAGGCGCCGGCCGCAGCGGGGTTGAGGCTGCGGAGCCGCTGCTCGGCGGCCTGGCAGCGCGCGGCCGACCGGCCCACGCCGATCACCGCGGCGCCCTGCCGCGCCAACTCCTCGGCGGTCGCCAGCCCGATGCCCGAGGTGGCGCCCGTCACGACGATGGTTTTGCCCTGCAATGGTAAAGTCATGGTTCTGCTCCTGATGTTTGTCTGCGATTCGGCGCTGCCCAGCGCGGCCAGCACGCATACAAGATACCAGGCCAGCGGGTGCAGCGTCATCAGCCGAAAGGCACATCGCGGGGCGCATGGGGGAAAAGGAGGGTGAAAAGCCTCGACAAGTCGAGGAGTCCGGAGTGCCGAACTTGTTGGGTGACTTTTCGGGTTAGATGGGGACGTAGCGCAAGATGGCATCTTGCGTCACGCCCCCCGCGAATAAAAACTAAATGCAAATGGACGCAGATGAACAGGATTTCCTCCTCCATCTGCGTCCATCTGCGATTATCTGCGGATCATTTCCAGGGCGCGCGGCCGGCGTTCATGGGCGGTGATGCTTGCCCGAACCCTCAACCCGCCGTGATGATCTGCCCATCCTGAAGTCGGACGATGAGGTCGGCGTATTCATCCACCAGCGGATCGTGCGTCGCCATGATGAGGGTGGTCCCCTGTTCCTTGACGATGCGCCGGAAGAGGCCGAGGATTTCGCGCGCGGTGGTGCTGTCCAACTCGCCGGTCGGCTCATCCGCCAGCATCAGCGCGGGATGATTCGCCAGCGCGCGCGCGATCGCCACGCGCTGCTGCTGGCCGCCCGACATCTCGAACGGCCGGTGATGCATCCACTTGCTCAGCCCCACCAGTTCCAGGCAGCTTGTCGCCTGCTGATGGCACACCTTGCGGCCTTTGCCCGCCAGCCGCGGCATCAACTCGACGTTTTCGTAGGCCGAGAGGGTGGGCAGGAGCGCAAAGGTCTGGAAGACGAAGCCGACGTGCTCGCGGCGCCAACGCGTCAACTCGCTCTCCCCCATCTTGTGAAGCGGCCGGCCGAAAATCTCGATCGTCCCGGAATTGGGCCGATCCAGCCCGCCGATGCAGTTGAGCAGGGTGGTCTTGCCGCTGCCCGAACGCCCCTTGAGCGCAATAAAGCTGCCCGCTTCGACCGAAAAATTGACGCCGCGCAACGCCAACACGTCGGAAGCGCCGAGGCGATAGGTGCGCACCAGGTCTTTGACTTGCACAATGATCTGGCCCCCTGGCCCGTGTGGCATGGCCAGGACGGGCCGGCTCGTCTCAGTTGTCATCGTGACCCTCCCGCGTGCCGGCGGCCGGCCCCGCGCGCCGCGTCAACCGGCCGAGCGCGCCGCCCACCCCCTGCAAGCGTTTCCGCAGGCTGACGCGCGTGGCCGCGGCTTCGGTCTCGCCACGCTCCGCCGCGGCCGCCTGCGCCTCCTGCACCACCTGCGCCGGCCGGATCAGGATGCCATTTTCGGTGATCTCCAACTGCGCCCGGCCCCGGATGCCGAACTGCTCCAGGTAATCCTTGGGCACTTGGAGCCGGCCGGCCGTGTCCAGCACCACCAGTTCGTGGTAAATGTCCTCGCGCTGCGGTTCGCCCTCGGAGCCATCCTCTGCCTGGGTCGCGGCGAACGACTGCCGGATCGTCTCGGTGGCGGTCTTGCCGTCGCGGATGGCGACGACCCGATCCACATGCCGGGCGATGGTCGGATCGTGGCTGACGATGCACGTCGTCAGGTTGTAGCGTTGGTTGAGATCGCGCAGGAGCTGATAGATCGCCAGCGCGGTCGTGGTATCCATTTCGCCGGTCGGCTCGTCGCCGAGCAGCAGTTTAGGCATATTCGCCAGGGCCACCGCGATCGCGACGCGCTGCTGCTCGCCGCCCGACATTTGCGCCAGCCGGTGACGCCGGCGATGGGCCAAGCCGACGGCGTCCAGCAGCTCGCGCGCCCGTTGGTTTTTGACCCGCGGGGTGGCCCCGGCGAAGGTCATCGGCAGGGTCACGTTTTCCTCGGCGGTCAGATAGGGCACCAAGTTGCGGCTGCTTTGCTGCCAGATGAAGCCGACCGTCGTACGGCGATAGCCATCGAGCGCCGAGTCGGGGATCTTCCGCAGATCGCGGCCCTCCACCAGCACGCGGCCCGCGGAGGGACGATCCAGGCCGCCCAGGATATTCATGAGCGTGGATTTGCCGCTGCCGCTCGGCCCGATGATGCCCAGCATCTCGCCGCGCTCAACGATCAGATCGAGACCTTGCAGCGCCACCAATTCCAGGTTCGCCACCTTGTAGATCTTGACCAGGTTTTCGCAAGTGATAAACGCGTTCTCAGCCACGATCAAACCACCTATACCGTCTCACCCATCTTGACGGCCTGGAAAATCCGCATACGCAGGAGCAGCGCCCCCAGCAGGATCAGCGTGACGACGAAGAGCAGCCCCATCAGCCCGTAGATGCGCAGGATCGTCGGCCAGGCGATCACCACCACGAAGGGCGGCACGCGCGCGGCCGCACCCGCGCCCACCTGCAGGAAGGGGATGAAGAGCTCGCTGGCCGCCGCGCCAAGCAGCGTGCCGGCCGTGACACCGATCAGGATGAGCGCGGCCAGTTCGGAGGCCAGCAAAATCGTCATCTGGCTGACCGAGAGGCCGACCGCGCGCAGCACGCCCAACTCGATGAAGCGCCGCCGGAATGAAAAGAACGCATAGAGCAGGAATCCGAGCACCGTCAGGAAGGCCGCGGCCACGAACCCGACCGACAGGAAGCCGAAAAGTCCCTGGCGCTCCGGCCGCTTCAACTCCCGGCCGATGCGCAGCGGAGCCGATTCCCACGTCATCACCTTCATGCCCAGCTCGCGCACCCCCTCGACGATGCTGAGGGCCGGCGTCCCGGCGCGTTGGCGCACCCACACCTCGTAAGGCACTTGCTGGCCCAGGCTATCGAAGAGAAAATCCAGGTTGCCGACAAAAAGCGGGCCATCATCGGGATACCAGGTGGGGAAGAGCCGGAAGGTCCCCACGATCTTCATATCCATGGCCGCCGAATGTCCCGAAGCCTGCACCGTCACCCGGACGCGGTCGCCGACCTGGAGCGCATATTGCCCCAGGAAATCGCGCGGCACCAGCACGCCGTTCGAGGTAAGCGCCAGGGCATTCATGAGCGTGCCCAGGTTGGACGCCGCATAGTCGCTGCGCCAGTTGGCGACCGGGGCGAAATCCACGCGATCCACCCCGATGAACTGCGCTTTTTGCCGTCGCCCCCCCGCATCCGCCGTCGCGTCATAACGTCCCACGCGCGTGACGGCCGCGACGCCCGGGATCTTCAGGTGATCGGAGACCGGCAGGAATTCCCATTCGGCCTGCGGGATCGCGGATGCGCTGCTCGACGTGCTTTGGCTCCCGCCCGTCGGCGCGGTCTCGAATGCGCCAAACGTGCCAGTATTGGCGCCGATCTCATCCAGCATCAGGTCGGCGCCCACCGCGTAGGCTTGCTGCTCGTAGGTGTGGCTGTCCATCGTCTCGGCCAGCGACGCGGTGTAGGCCGACAGGCTGAGGGTCAGGACGAGCAGGATCAGCGGCGCGGTGTAGGAGCTGTAGGTGCGCGACAGATGCCGGGCCGTCAAGAGCAGCCCGATGCTGCGCGTGTGGCTGATCAGCCAGGCGAAGGCCGACATGAGCGGCGGCAGGATGCGCAGGATCAGCAGTGTGACCGCGAAGATGCCCAGGGCCGGCACCAGGAAGAGCAACGGGTTCTGGAACGGATCATGCGGGAGCTGCGTGCCGACGATGGGCACCACGATGCTGCCCTGTTGCCGCAGGAGATACGTGCCGTATCCCGCCGGGATCAGCAGCAGGAAATCGAGCCAGGCGCGTTGCCACCAGGGCGGCCGGAGCACCCGCGCACGCTCCTGTTTGTAGGTGATGATCGTGTGCCGGGCGTTGCTGAAGGAGGGGGCCATCTGCGCGACCAGCGCGACCGCCAACAGGATCAGGCCCAGGCGCAGGCCGCTCATCGTCAGGTTCACGCGCAGATCGGATTGCACGACGAAGCTGAAGTCGAGGAAGCTGCGCGCATAGCCCATCATCCGGGCGATCCACTGGCCCAGCAACAGCCCGAAGCCCAGGCCCACCGCGCCCAGGATCACCCCTTCGCTGAACGTGATGCCGACCACCTGACTGATGGCCGCGCCACGGCTGCGGAAGATGGCCGTTTCATTGCGCTGGCGCTCGGCGGCCAGCCCCGCCACCAGGCCGATGAAGACCAACACCATGCCCAGGATCGGCACGCTGAACGCGTAAAGCATGATGGAAAGCCACGAGGTGGAGGCCTGATACTTCTGCAGCGCCTCCAGCGGCGAGATGCTGAATTGGAGATTGGGGAGCAACCCGATGGCCGTCTGTTGGGTGCGCGCGATGTTGCCCGTCAGGCTGTCCACCGCCTCAGCGTGGATCGCGGCCCCGTCCATCACCATGTACCAGACCGCCAGATAGATCTCGCCTTTGTAGAAGGGACTGATGCGGTCGCGCAACGTCTCTTCCGGTACCAGGAACGCATCGGCGAGGGCTTCGTGGTGGAAGAACCAATACTCGCTCTTCGGGTCAGCCGCGGTCCAGACCCCCGTCAGCCGCACCGCGAGCTGGATGGGCCGGCCCTTGCTGAGCGCGCCGCTGCGGTCGAGCAGCACATACGTCTCGCCGACTTGCAGCCCCAGCTTGGTCGCCAGCATCTCATGCGCCAGCACCTCGATCGGGCTGTCGGTCGCGGGGACGGCGGGCGCGGGGAAGCGCCCCTCAATGATCGTAATTTGCTGCGTGATATCGCTGGCCGTCGCCAGGTTGAGCCACTCCAGCGGCTTCTGGTTGCCGCCATACGCGGCCGGGTCGTTCGGATAGAGGGAGAGCTTGTCGGTGGCGAAGTAGCGGACGCCAACCTTGCGGGGCATGCCCAAGTCGCCGGCCGCACGGTTGCGCAGATAGTCATCTACCGGCTCGGTATCCACCCATTCGAGCGCGCCGTTCAGGCCGCCCATGTACATGAACATGAACGCAAAGGGCGGGCGGTTGGCGACGGCGGAACCGGTGTTGGCGGTAAGCTGCTCCTGCAAGACGCGGTAGTTCACCGCGTCGGCATAGAGCGGCAGGCTCACCGCCATGCCCACGGCCGCAGTCAGGCCCAGGATGATGGCCAACGCCAGACCGCGCTGCGCGATCAGGCGCTTGGCCGCCACGATCAGGATGGCCCATCCGCGAAGGAAGATGCGCACGCGCTTACTGCCCCAAGACTTGCTGCCCGGCGGTGAGGCCATCGAGGATTTCGACGCGGTCTACGCTCTCGATCCCGGTCTTGACATCCACGCGGCGCTGCCCGGCCCCTTCTTTGATGACGACGAACCGGCGGCCTTCGAAGGTACGGATCGCCTGGGGCGGCAGCCACAACGCGTCATCCTTCTTCGTGACGGTGACGATCGTCTTGACCAGGTCGCCCAACTCCAGGGTGGCCGCTTTCGCCTGATCGGTCAGCCCGACCACGGTAGATTTGTCCACATCGGCCGCGTTGGTGCCCGCCGCGACGGTCGTCGGGGGCAGGCGGACGATCGAGCCGTCCATGATATCGCTCGGCTTGGATGAGAGGGACAGTTTCGCCGGCATACCGACGGCCAGGTTCGCCACGTCGGTGCTGCTCAGGTTGGCCTTGATCTCCAGCCGGCTCAGATCGCCCAACACCATGACCGGCTGGAACGCCGTAGCCGCGCGGCCCTCGGTCGCCGTCACCGACATGATCCGGCCATCGTATGGCGCGATGATCTGCGCATCGGCCAGCGCCGCTTCCAGCTTCTTGACGTTCAGGTTGGCAACCTCGACATCGTTCGCCAGGAGCGGATCGGCCTCTTTGTTCAACTCGTCTAGCGCAAGCTGGGCCTGTTTCACCTGCCGATCCAGGATCTGAATCTGGAAATACTGATTGTTGATCGTTTGGAGGGCCAGATCATAGTTCGCCTTGGCCTGATTATTATTCAGCGTCGCCTGTTGCAGGTTCGCAGCTTCGGCGGTGGCGCCCTTGTCGTTGCGCCACGCGATGCCATCGTAGGCGGCCTGCGCGCGGGCCAGGGCTAGTTGGGCTTTCTCCAGCTCGATCGCGGCCAGCGTCTTGCGCGGGGCGAGATCCTGGCTGCGCGCCTGCTGCAGGTTGATCTGCGCGATCTCCAGGTTGAGCTGCGCCCGGGCGCGTTGCGCGTCGAGCGCGCGCTTGGAGTCATCCAGCCGCGACTGTGCCCGCGCCAGGTTCAGCTTCACCGCGGCCAAGTCGCGCTCCAGGTTGTCGTTTTCGAGATCGGCCAGCAGGTCGCCTTTCTTCACGAGCTGATCGGTCTTGACCAACACGCGGCGCACACGACCGGCCGTGCGGAAGAAGAGATCCTTCTCGGTGGTCGGCGACACGCGGCCGGTGAACTGCATTTCTTTCACCACTTCGCCGCGTTGCACGGTGTAGACCGGGTTGACCGGCACGATGGCCGTTGGGATGGGCGTGGGGGTCGGTTCTTCGACCGCGCCGCGCCGGCCCGTCGAGGCGGAAAAG
>CAZYHE010000060.1:9505-13306 GCA_964647225.1 uncultured Anaerolineales bacterium | reverse complement strand
GCAGGCCCGCATCCTTCGACTACGCAGCAAAGACCGCTGCTCCGCTCAGGACGCTTTCGCTCGACACAGGAAGTCAATCTTGGGCCAGCCTCAGCCCTTGGCGACGGCAATCTCCCGATACGTCAGGGTCCAGGCGGTAGACTCGAAGGTCATCCACAAGCCCTGGATGAACGTCGCCGGCACGATCAGGATCACCAGGAAGAAGGGCAGCCCCAACGCCACCGCCCAGCCCACCGATTGCGTCAGCGTGTGGGCGAGCAGGCCGATGCCGCCGCCCACCGCCGCGGCGATGACCAGCACGATGACGAAAATGATGAGGAACACCACGGCGAAGCCCAGGCCGATGCCGAGCAGCGCCAGCCACATGACCGCGGCCTCCTTGAGCCGGCTGCGCGCGGCCGCGTAACCCATGCGCAACGCGTCGCCGATGCCGCGGCCGGCCAGGGCAATCTCCCGCGACCAGAACTGGCCGAAGATCCCCAGGAGCACGCCGGCGATGACGAGCGCCACGATCACAATCAGCTCCAGGCCGATCGTCGCGGCCACGCCCAACGCCTTCGCAGCGGGGCTATCCACCAGCAGCAGGAGGAGCGGCGTCGCGCCCAGGCCGAGCAGGAGCAGCATGATGATACCGAAGGGGATCCCGACGATCAGGTCGAGCAGGAAGAGGCGGAAGCTGCGATTGCTCCAGCCCAACCGAAAGCCTTCCCGCCAGGTGGGCGCGGCGCCGGCCGTCTCGATCTGATCTACGCTGCGATAGAGCGCGGTGCGCGCCACGTAGTTGACGATCACCGCGATGATCGCCAGGATGAACAGGACGCAGCAGCAGGCGATGATCACACCGGTGATGGCCTGCCAGTCTATCCGATCCAGGCCCAGGCGATCCAGGCCGGGGATTTCGGATGGGAAGCCGGGAAATGGCGAGTCGCCGCGATTTCCGCGGCCGCCGCCGCCGTTCCATCCGCCGCCGCCCCCACCGCCACCGCCGCTCGTGAGCGCCAGCAAGATGCCGAAGATCCACAGCACCTTGTAGCGTCGCGTGATTTCGAACGCGCGCTTGATCAACTGTGAGTAGCTCATGGTTCTCTCCTTTGTCTCAAATAGATGTTTGGATGCGTTACCTTCCGCCTCTGCGTGCGTCTTGATTTGCAGAATGGCAGAACGAACTTGAGATATTGATCGCTCGGAGTGACAAAATGAACAAAACTAGCCTAAGCGATTTGGATCAGATTACGAACGATGCAGCGAAGTGGCGTGAATTGACCAACCTGCTGCGCGAAAAAGCCTACAAGACCATGACGCCCACAGAGATCTCCGAGCAACTCCCGGATCTCCACCAGCTCTACCGGGAGCTAAACCACCGATCGAACGGCCACAGCCGCAGCGCGACCCACTAACGCGAGGCGCCCACCTCCTCCAGATCCACGATGCGCCACCGATACGCCGACTGACGGTTGGAATCGTCTGCTGCGAATACGGCCGTCACCTGCGGTTCGTAGCGGCGCATATAGGTAATCGTGCGCAGCGCCCGATCCGCCGCGATGGAACACCGGGCGTCCACCAGCGCCTTGCGCACGTGCTCCCACACCTCCTCGGTCGGGAAGTGCAGGGTGATCTGCGTCTCCCGCTTCACCTCGATGAGGGGCTTCTCGGCCGGCACGGCCGGACGGACGGCCGCTTGGCGCCGGAAGACGGTGCGTGCGCCCTCCGGCAGGCGGGCGAAGGCGTCATCGCCATGCTTGATCCACATCGGCATCAGCGCGGCCCGCTCCAGCTCGGCGTGGAGCGCCGCGGCCGAGCTGACCAGCCGGATTCCCGGCGCGATCTCCTCGGTCACCTGCTCGCGGACGGCCGGCAGGTCGCGCGCCCCCGGTTCCCCCTCCCACAGCGCATAATTAACGTAGAGGGTGAACTTGCTCGAATGCTCGGTCCACTCCTGCAACTCGCGCGCAACGTTCTGGGGCAGCTCCCGACCGTTCAAGCCCTCCAGGATGCGGATGACGTTCAGCCGCTCGTTCTGGACGAGCGCGGCCGCGACCTTCTCGCGGCGCAGCTTGAGGATCGTCACCACATCACTCGATACTACGTCCGCCAGGGGCGCAAGTTGCGTCAGGACGCGCGCCGGATACACCTCGGCCTGGACGTAGATCTCCAGGTTGGGCTGCACCGTGACGGTCGGCTCGGCGATCTGACCGCGCAAGCTGCGCACGAGCCGCGTCTTCACCCGGAACGCCCGTAAGACATCACGCGACGGGAAGCGGTGCGGGTTGCGGTTCTCACCGTAGGCCACGTCCACATAGCCCATCAGCAGCGGGCTGCCTTCCAGAAACCGTTCGACGTAGCGGCCCTCGACCCGCTCGAAGGCATCCGGGGCATCGTCCGGGATATCGTCCCCCTGGTCGTATGGACTGCCCGCAGACTCGTGAAAACAGGTGAACCGCGCGCCCGGCCGCCCATAGCGATCCACGAACCGGCCGGGCGTGTTCATGAAGTACGGATGCTCGGCTTTCAGATAGGCGACCAGCGCGGCGGTGCTGAGCCAGACATCGTGCGCGCAGTGCGCCAGGATCTCCAGCAGGAACTGGCGGATCGGGGCGAATTGCAATGTCGCCATGACGCCGGTGGCTGAACCATAGGAGGAGAAAGTGTCCAGCCGGCCCAACACGCTGGGTGTAAAGAACTCACTGACCGTCACAACATATTCATCCGGCCGGTAGTCCGCGGTGAGCAGATCCAGCAGTTGCCGTTCTTGTTCGGCCAGCGAGCGCGCCAGAAACCGGGTGTACGCGCTTTCGGCGACCGTCATATAATTGTCGGGGTATGATTTCTCCGCACTACTGTAGCCCGCATACACCCCTGTGATGTCGTATTCCACCAGGCCCAGGCGGTGGGCGATGTGGTCAACGAAGTCAAGCCACCGCATCCGGCCGCTGTAAAGCCGCTCTTCGGCCGGCTCCGGGTCATTCAACAGCTTCCCCAGCCGCGCGACATCGGCCCTGGGCAGGCTGTTGCCGCGCACCGACCGTTTGATGCTGCGCCCGCGCACATAGTCCAGGAACAGATGCAGATCGCGCCGCAGGTCGCGGGGGCTTTGCACCACGGTCAACCGGCTCACATCGGCCGGAGACAGCGCGATGGGGCCGTCCGGCGCCCGCCGCATCGGCGTGGGGACCGGCTCACGCGCCGGCTTTTCTGCGTTGGCTTTGTTCTTACCCGCCATTGCGACAATACACCCCTTCGATGCTACTTCTCGGCCTGGCCGCGCAGGGTCTTGATGACGTAGCCGGCCTTTGCCACCGCTTTCTCGACGACGGGCAACACGGCGGCGGGGAAAGCGATGAACTCATCCGACAGGCCGACAAACGCATCGGGATCGGGCAAGGCCCGCTCGACCTGCACGCGCAACGCCGGATCCGTGATGCGGGCGACCAGCAGGTTCGCGTGGATGATCTGCTTGCCCCACCGCTCGGCGGCCAGCGCGAACGCCTCCCGATACGCCGGCGCGTTCTCGTGCAGCCAGCGCAGGGCCGGCCGATTGCGCGCCGCCGCTGTCGTCCGGCCCAGGCGGATCAGGTTCGGGGTCGCGATCAGGTAGCGGCCAGAGCTGGCCGGCTGGACGTTGCTTACGGCCGCGACCTGCTCCAAAACATCATACGGGATCGTGTCCAGTGAGATAATCGCCGCGCCATCGGGCGCCGCACTGAGGAAGTGGCCGGGGTCTGCGGCGGATTCGGCCGGATCGTGGGGCGCCAGGCGATAGCACATCTGCCCGGCGATCTCCTGCCGTGCCAGGCAGCCCCA
>CAZYHE010000060.1:0-9405 GCA_964647225.1 uncultured Anaerolineales bacterium | reverse complement strand
ACGATACTGAAAGTGTGCAGGTCCACACCATCGCTGGCCCGCCGGCTTGCCATGATTTCCAGCAGCTTCTCGCGCAGCACCTCACCGCGGGCGTCACCGCTGCCGGGCGCCGTGCGGACATCGGACAACAGGGGCGGCAAGAACGCCTCGAACTCGACCGGAAAGCGGAAGCGCAGACGTTGCAGCTTCGCCAGCTCCCCATCCTCCGGGATCGCTTCGGCGTACAACAGCAAGCCCCGGCGGATCAGGCCGGTCTGCACCTGCTTCATCACGTCGCTGTAGCGCTGACTGTATGTGTTGTATGTGCTGTACTGCGACCAAAGACGGCTGTCGCCATAGACCCGCGCAAAGAATGCGACATCCACTTCGTCCTTCACCCGCGCCAGGAGCCGCAACGCCGTCAGCTCTCGGCCCGTCAACGTCGCCAGCGCGGCGGCCACGCCGATATCTGACAGATAAAAATTCTCGAAGATCGCGCGCGAACTGGCCTCGCGGGCCGAAAATCCGCGGCTCTTGCAGATCGCCTTGATATCCGCGTCGCTGAGCTGCTCGCGACACATCTTCTGAAGCATGTTCGGTGCGTCCAAGACCCTCGCCCCCTGACTCCTGATTCGTCCGTCAGTGTACCACGCTTTTGCGAACATCTCAAGACGTGTAACGCGCCTGCGCGGCCATGCATCTAACATCGCAAAACTATCTTTCCCGGCTACGGGGCACACAGAGGAATCGTCATGCCGATCTATGAGTTCAGTTGTACCACCTGCGAGGGCAGCTTCGAGGAACTGGTGCGAAGCGCCGAAGCGATCAACGAAGTCACCTGTCCGAAGTGCGGGGGCCGGCATGTCCGGCGCAAGATCTCGCTCTTTGCGTCCAAGAGCGCGAGCGGCGGCAGCACGTTTGCCGGCGCTTCGGCGGCCGCGTCCTGCTCCACCGGGAGCACCTGAGGCATCCGGCGTGCCTAGCGGCCGTGCGCCGCACCAATCGTTCCCCGCGCAGTCAACGGGCCAAGTGTCATTGCAAGGCGCGTCCTGAGCGGAACTCGCTGTCGTTTAGCGAGTGAAGTCGAAGGATGCGCCGAAGCAATCTCGCCAACGGGCCGTGCAAAATTCCCCCCAGGGCAAATCTGTGCTAAAGTAGGGGCGCAACACAACGGCGAGGATCGGCGAGCCTGACCGATCCCCGCCGACCAAATCGGGAGTATGCGCCATGCCGGCAATTGACCTGGCCCGTTCCTATTTCGATCAAGGATTCAGTTGTTCTCAAGCGGTCGCGGCGGCGTTTGCGGCCGAATTCGGCCTGGACGCCGCGACGATGCTGCGCGTCTCATCCATGTTCGGCGGCGGCATCGCCCGCTCCGGCGACACCTGCGGCGCGGCCAGCGGCGCGCTGATGGTGCTCGGCCTGCAGTACGGGGCGACCCAGCCGGACCCCGCCGCCAAAGAGCGCGCCTACGAGCACGGCCGCGAGTTCATCGCCCGCTTCCGGGCGCGCAACGGCGCGGTGGATTGCCGCGACCTCCTCGGCCATGACTTTGCCACCCCAGAAGGCCGCGCCGCGATCAAAGAACTGAAGGTCACGCGCGCCATCTGCCCCGGCCTGGTCGCCAGCGCGGTCGAAATCCTGGAAGAGATGCTCAAGGCTTGACAAGCGCCCGCGATGCGTGTATACAGGATTTGTAAACGCGTTCTTATAATAATTCGGTGGACGGAGGGCTGATTGGCGATGGCGTGGCCGTGGACGAAAAAGAAGTCGAAGATCTTGTGGATTGACCTGGGCGACCTGGGTGATCTGGTACACCCGGACGGGCCGCATGAACAGTGGCAAGATCATGGCCTGGGGTTGCTGCGCACGATCCTCAAACAGAACGGGATCGAGACCGATCTGGTCTCCACGCGGGCGATCACTGCCTGGGAGCAGCTTCGCAAGCAGGTCGGCGGCTACGACATGGCGCTCATGAACGTGCGGAGCTACACCTTCCCTTCGGGGCGCAAGGCCGCGGAGATCTTCAAAGAGGTGAATCCACACGGGATCGTGCTGGCCGGCGGGATGCATGCCACCGTCGCGCCCGATGAGATGATGCAGACGCCGGCCTTCGATCATATCTGCCAGGGGCCGGGCGAGAAGGTCATCGTCCCGCTGGTCAAAGACCCCGGCGCGTTCCCGCGCCTCTTCCAGGGCGAGAGCGCCAAGTCTATGGGCGAATGGCCGATGATTGACCGGACGTTGTGGCCCAAGCCCGCCTCGTGGCAGACCCGCCGCCGCTTCAAGTGGCACTGGCCGATGGAGCCGGAGTGCGGTTGGGGGCCGGGGCCGGTGGCGACGATCCTCACCAGCCGGGTGTGCCCGTGGCAGTGCGTCTTCTGCAACGAGAACTCTTACATTCCGAACATGGGTCGCAAACCCGTGGATGCGGTGATTGACGAGCTGAACTATTTGGATCGCACCTACGGCGTCGGCTCGGTCGTTATCCACGACTCGATGTTCTTCCAGAATCCGAGTTGGCTGAAAGAGTGGATCGAGAAGTACCCAGCCAAGACCAAGAACTGGCCCTATTGGGCGGCCGGCCGTTCGGACACCGTGCGCCAATGGCCCGATCTGTTCGAGGCGCTGCTGCGCGAGACCAACTGGAAGCTGATCTCGATCGGCTTTGAGTCGGGCAGCGACCGCATTTTGCGGCTGCTGAACAAAGAATGCACCGAGGAAGACAACGATTTCGCGATCAGCCTGGTAGATCGCATCGGCGACGACATGGCGCGCGCGGGGCAAGAACCGCCCAAGTTCTGGGCCAACATCATGCTCGGCATCCCCGGCGAAACGCCCGCCGACGCGTTCAAGACGATGCGGATGCTCAAGCGCATGAAGCGCGTCTACCCGTCCATCTCGCGCTACGCGCCCTACCCCGGCTCGGCGCTCGGCTTCCAGCTCATCGCCGAAGGCAAAAGCCTGATGTCGAAGGAGAACTACCACCGCTTCCCCGACGATGAGAAGGTCAAGGGCGTGGATTACGGCTTTTACCGCGATCTGCTGGCCGGTAAATACGATGTAGAGATCAACCAAGGCCTCTCGCCCGAAGAACAGCGCCGCGGCTACGAGGGGTTGTATGCGCAGGCGCTCGTAAAGGCATAGCGGGTAGATTGGTAGGTTGGTAAACTGGTAGGTTGGTAGATTGGTTCACCGGATTCCCAGCCCACCAATTTACCAAGTTACCAGCCCACCAATTTACCAAGTTACCAGCTACCAAGTTACCAGCCTACCCATCTACCGAGTTACCAACCATGAGCAGCTTCAGCAACCCACACTACATGTACCTGTTCTCGCTCAAGAATGGCAAGCGCAAGCTGGCCTACGGGCAGTCGCCGGAAGACGCGCTGGAGATTCTCAGCATCCGGTTGACGCCGGACGAGATGGCGGAGGTCATCCCGACGGAATACATCCGCGTCAACCAGCGCGAGATGCAAAAACACGTCGGCGAGTTGGGGTAAACGCGCCGCGGGCAAGAACGGCTGGTTCGCCAGAGTTGCCCCAAAGCCAAAAATGCGTTAGAATGATGTCTGTGTGCAGTCGCACAACTTTATCACTACCGGGAAGGTTCCTATGATCGTCACTACCAAAAAACTGTTCGAGCTTGCCTACGGCAAGTATGCGATCGGCGCGTACAACATCAACAACCTGGAGCAGACCATGGGGCTGTTCCGCGGCTGCGTGGACAGCCAGGCGCCTTTCATCATCCAGATCAGCAAGGGCGCGCGTTCGTACACCCACAAGACCATGCTCGAGGCGATGATCCGCACCGCCGACGAGATTTTCCCCGATGCGATCTTCGCCGTCCACCTGGATCACGGCGACGAGAAGACCTGCTACGACTGCATCGAGAGCGGCTTCTACAGCTCCGTGATGATCGACGCCAGCCACGAGTCGTTCGAGGAGAACGTGGCGATCACCAAGCGCGTGGTTGACGCCGCCCACAAGAAGGGCATCTCCGTCGAGGCGGAGCTGGGCCAACTCGGTGGCGTCGAGGAACACGTCGCGGTGGATGAGTCCAACGCCAAGCTGACCAACCCCGACCAGGCGAAGGAATTCGTCACGCGTTCGGGCTGCGATTCGCTGGCGTGCGCCATCGGCACCAGCCACGGCGCGTTCAAGTTCACCGGGTCGCAAGGGCTGCGTTTCGACGTGCTGACCGAGATCCAAAAACGGCTGCCGGGCTTCCCGCTCGTCATGCATGGCTCCAGCTCGGTGCCGCAAGAAGAGGTCGCGCGCATCAACGCGGCGGGCGGCAAGCTCAAGGGCGCCAAGGGCGTTGATGCAGATCAGTTCAAGCGCGCCGCGGAGTTGGGTGTCACCAAGATCAACATTGACACCGACGGCCGCCTGGTGTGGACGCGCGTCCACCGCGAATTCTTCCAGCAATTCCCGGAGAAGTTCGACCTGCGCGATCCGGGCAAGGTCTTCATGACCGAATATGCCAAGTTCATCGCCAGCAAGAACGAAAAACTGGGCAGCGCCGGCCAGATCGCCACGATCCGCGCCGCGTTGGGCTAACAGCTACGCGCAACAGGCGAATGGGGCGTCACCGGCCGTCCCATTCGCCGACCAGTTAGGGCCAACATGAAAAAGCTGCTGCAATTCGACGCCAAAAGGTTTCGTTCACTGTACGATGTCGCCTGGATGCCTGGCAATATCAATGTGGTGATTGGCCCGAACGGCAGCGGCAAGTCGAACTTGCTGAAGGCACTTGAGTTGCTGGCGATTTCTGCTCGCGGCGGCCTGGGCAAGCACATCCAACGCGAAGGGGGCATCGAACCGTTGGTGTGGGACGGCCAGGAACCGCAGATCTCGTTCCGGATCAAAACCGCGCCGGTCGGAAGCGCTGCACGAGAGTCCGCGTCGGAACGTTACTGGCTCACCTACCAGTTAGACCTGATGCGCCTGGGGATGTCTAGCGCCTACCGCATCGAGCATGAGCTTCTCAGCAATTACTATCGCGTGGAGACCGGCGAGCGGGATCAACCGATCAAACTCCTGGAACGCACGCCGCACAGCGCCGCGGTCTTTGACGAGCAGGAACACCGGCGGGAAGCCACCGAAGCGGCGATGCCAGAAGAAGAGACGGTGCTCTCATTGGCTTCGGGGCCGTTCACTGCCAACCGCACCATCTCGGACTTCCAGAATGAATTGGCGACCTGGCGGATCTATCAGGATTTCCAAGTCCATCGTGAGGCCCCCGTGCGCCAACCCACCCTCGCGCGCACGGAAACTACCATCGCGCCGGATGGCGCCAATCTGATTTCTGCGCTACATACCCTCTATTCCGGCAATCGCGATTTCAAGCGCGATGTGAACGCTGCGATGAAAGCCGCCTTTGGCGATGATTTTGATGAACTGATCTTCCCGCCGGCCGCCGATCAACGGATTCAACTGCGTGTGCGTTGGAAAAGCCTGCAACGCGAACAGTCAGCGGCCGACCTTTCGGATGGCATGTTGCGCTTCTTATTTTTGCTCGCCATCCTCGCCAATCCCGTCCCACCGGGCCTCATCGCCATTGACGAGCCAGAAACTGGGCTTCACCCCTCGATGCTACCGATCGTCGCAGAACACGCGGTAGACGCCGCACGCAGATCACAGATCATCCTCACGACGCATTCCGCCGAGTTGCTGGACGCTTTCAGCGGCACACCGCCTACGACGACTGTCGCCCAATGGCAGGAAGGGCAGACTCATCTGCAAGTGCTTTCGGACGATGCGCTGGCGTACTGGCTCCGAAGGTATACCATGGGGCGGATGTTCCGTAGCGGTGAGCTGGAGGCGCTGGCATGAAATTCGTGCTACTGGTGGAGGGATACACCGAACAGAAGGCCGTTCCAGGCTTTCTGAAGCGTTGGTTGGATCCACGCCTCGGCCACAAGGTCGGTATCCAAGTAGTACGCTTCGAGGGTTGGCCCGAACTGGTCAAAGATATGAGCGATCGGACCCAGATGTACCTGGAAAGTCCGAAATCTGGCGAAATTATCGCCGTAATCGCCTTGTTGGATCTGTATGGCCCCACATTCTATCCGGCGCACTTGCATACCGTCGAAGAACGTGTAGTTTGGGCGAGCAAAGACCTCGAACAGCGGGTGGGCAGCAAACGCTTTCGGGTTTTCTTCGCCGTACATGAAACAGAGGCCTGGTTATTGAGCAAGCCAGAGTTGTTTCCGGCGCCGATCAGGAAGGTTTTGTCGGCCAGAGTACAAAAGCCCGAAACCGTGAACTTCGACGAGCCGCCTGCCAAACTGCTGCAACGGCTCTACGAAGACAAATCTTTCCGAACTTACAAGAAGATCACGGATGGGAAAGCTCTGTTCGATCAACTCGATCCCGAAATCGTCTATAACAAATGCCCCTATTTCCAGCAGATGATGGACACTATGCTCCAGTTGGCAAGGGATGCAGAAAAACAAGCCTTACAGTAGAATCATCGCGGCCACGCCCCCCATCGCCACCAAGGTGCCGATCACCGCGCGCGGGGTCACGCGTTCGTGAAAAACGATCCGCACCAGCGGCAGCGACAGCACCGGCGTCATCGCCATCAGGGTCGAAGCGATCCCGATGCGCGCCGACTGGATCGCGATCATCGAGAGCCACACGCCGAGGAACGGCCCGGCGAACGCGCCGCCCAGCAGCGCCCGCGCGGCCGGGCCATCAGCGCGCACATTGCGGATCGTCCGACCGGCCTCCCCGATCACCGCCGCCCAGGCCCAGATCGCCACGGCCGCGATGGACATGCGGATCATCGTGCCGGAGAGGGCCGGGAAACCGCCCCCCAACCCCTGCTTGGCGATCACCAGGTTGGCCGCCTGGCATAAGCCCGCGCCCAGGCCGAAAAGCACGCCGCGGAGATAGTCGCGGCTGGGAATCGTCTGCGCGCCCGCGCCTTTCCCCCGCTCAAGCACCACCCAGGTGACGCCACTCAGCGCAAGCACCCCCGCGGCCAGCTCCGTCGGCGTCAGCCGCTCGCCCAGGAAGCCCCAGGCCAGGATCGTGCTGAAAACCGGTGACAGCGACAGCAGCAGCACCCCGATGCGCGGGCCGACCAGCAGATAGCACTGGAAGAGCAGGCCATCCCCCAGCACCAGCCCGATCAACGCGGACAGCCCCAACCAGACATAGCGGTCAGGCTCGGCGCCGGCCGGAAAAGGCTGACCGAAGAGCAGCCAATGCATGGCCCCGACGAGCAGCACGGCAAACGCCAGACGCACGCGGTTCACGATCATCGAACCGACGCGGCGGCTGCCGATTGTGAAGAGAATGGAGGAGACGGACCAGAGCGCCGCCGTGCCCAGCGCGGCCAGTTCACCCAAGTAGGTTGTGTTCAAGGCTCAGCTTTCGCAGAAAAGATGCGCCGATTGTACCACAACCCACATGGGCGACGGCAAAAAACGACCGAGGTCGCAGCTAAAGCGCCGGTGGCTGCAATGTCGGCCGGCGCCCATTCGTCGCGATTTCAATCGCCAACTATACGCCATGAGGCTGGCCGCGATAGGCCGTGGGGCTGATCCCGAACTGCCGGCGAAACTGCCGGGCGAAGTAGAAAGGTGAGTCGAAGCCCACCTCGGCGGCGATCTCGGCGACGCCCAACGTGCTGTACGCCAGCAGCCGCGCGGCCTGGCGCAACCGCAGCCGCAGGAGCATCTGGATCGGCGCCTCACCGGTCGCGGTGCGAAAGAGATGCGCCAGCCGCGAGGGTGAAAGATGCACCGCCGCGGCCAACTCGCCCACCGTCAGCGGCTCGCGGTAGCGCCGGTTGATCTCCTGCAAGACGTGCGCCACGCGGCCATCGAGCGGCCGGTCGGCGGCCCGGCCATGCGCCTGGGCGATCAGCAAGATCGCTTCCTCCAGCGCGTTTTCGGCCAACTGCTCGCCCCACGGCTCCGGGCTGACGGCGTCGCACAGCAAGCGATCGAAGACCGCGGCCAGGCGCGCCCGGTCGGCCGCATCCGCCACGCCGACGTGACGCAGACCGGGGGTCACTTCATCCCACAGGAGCCAGGCCGCCCACGCCGGCCGCGGCAGGAAATGCGCCCAGTAAAAATCCCACCGTCCGGCCACCCCATCGGTCCCGTAGTCGTGCGGCGTGCCCGGTTGCAGCAACATCACATCGCCCGCGGCGCAGCCGAGCTCCCGACCGGCGCAACGATAGCGGCCTCGTCCGCCGATCGTGAAGGTCAACAGCCAGTCGCGCGTCCCCGCCCGCCGCCGGCTGCGATAGGCCGGCCCCTGCGAAAAGAGATCAGCCACCAGCAAGCCCGGCCGCGGCGCGGGGGTGTCAGCCAACGCGGCCGGCGCAGGTGTAGCAGGATCGTGCATATCTACAGCAGCCAACGCCATTCCCCTCCCGGTCTATTTCCGCTATATTATCATAGAAATGGATGTGCTGACAGAAGGAGAAGACGATGTTGACGCCAGAGATGCAAGCAGATTTCCAGCGGGACGGCTATTTGATCGCACGCGGCCTGTTCACGGCCGATGAAGCCGCGCTGTATCGCGACCACTACATGCGGCTGAACGACGAGCGCCGCGCGCCGGGCGACACCCGGTTCGCGGGCGCGAACCCGACCGACCCGCTCGTCAAATACCCGCGGATGCTCCAGATGCACCGGTGGGACGAGACCAGCCTGAAGTGGCTGCTCGACCGCCGCATCGGCGCCGCCCTGACCGATCTGCTGGGCGCGGAGCCGTTTGCGGTGCAGACGATGATCTACTTCAAGCCGCCCGGCGCGCGGGGGCAAGCGTTGCACCAGGATAACTACTATCTGCGCGCCCAGCCCGGCACCTGCATCGCGGCGTGGATGGCGCTCGACGAGATTGACGAGACGAACGGCTGTCTGAACGTCGTGCCGGGCAGCCAGACCTGGCCGATCCTCTGCACCACCCAGGCGAACACGCAGGAGAGCTTCACCGACATCACCGTGCCGATCCCAGAAGGGACGCCGGTCGCGCCCGCGCGCATGATGCCGGGCGACGTCCTCTTCTTCAACGGCCAACTCGTCCACGGCTCCTTCGCCAACCGGACGACCGACCGCTTCCGGCGCAGCCTGATCGGCCACTACATCCAGGGGGATGCGCAGCAGGTCGCCAAGCACTACCACCCGGCGCTCCGCTTCGACGGCAGCGAAGTGACGGTAGACGTCAGTTCCCAGGGCAGCCAGTGCGGCGTCTGGGTGACCGAAGGGGGCAAACCGGTGATCGAAGTTGTGGGCTACGAGAAGGTCGAAAAAGCCACAGAGTGATCCCCTGCGAATTTGACGGCGCGGCCAACCTGTGGTAAAAATAGTCCTGTCGAACGGCGCACAATGACGTGAACCGGAAAGACAAGAGGGGACGTAGTGTAGTGGCTAACATGTCGGCCTGTCAAGCCGAAGATCG
>CAZYHE010000059.1:0-13438 GCA_964647225.1 uncultured Anaerolineales bacterium | reverse complement strand
ATCTCATAGGCCTCGATTTTCTTGCCGAGATACTCCGGCGTGCGGCCGACCATCAGTCCAGCGACGAACACCGCGACGATGACGAACGCGAGCATTCCGTACAACCCGGAGCCGACGCCGCCATAGATGATCTCGCCCAACTGGATCAGCCACATCGGCACGAGACCGCCCAAAGGCATGAAGGAATCGTGCATCGCGTTGACCGAGCCATTGGAAGCAGCGGTTGTGGCCGTCGCCCAGAGCGCGGAGCTGACAACGCCGAAACGTACCTCCTTGCCTTCCATGTTGCCGCCGAGGTTCGTGGCGCTTTGCATCTGGTCAACGCCCGCCGCAGCGAGCGCCGGGTTGCCGCTCTGCTCCGCCCAGACAGCGACTCCGACCAGCACGACGAAGATGAGGGTCATGGCCGCCAGGATGGCCCAGCCCTGGCGCGTGTCGCCCACCATCTTGCCGAAGGTGTAGCACAGCGCGGCCGGGATCAGCAGGATCGCGAGCAGCTCCAGGAAGTTGGACAGCGGCGTGGGATTCTCGAACGGATGCGCTGAGTTCACGTTGAAGAAGCCGCCGCCGTTGGTGCCCAGTTGCTTGATGGCGATCTGCGAGGCCGCCGGGCCGACGGCTAACACTTGCTCGACAATCGTGTCACCGTTGGTATCTGTCACAGGCCGCAGCAGGGCTACACTTTGGAAGGGGCTGAAGGTCTGCACGACGCCCTGTGAAACCAACGCCAGGGCCAGCACGAGCGCCAGCGGCAGCAGGATGTAGAGGGTCGAGCGCGTCAGGTCAACCCAGAAATTGCCAATGGTCTGCGCCGTGTGACGGGCGATCCCGCGCGTCAGTGCGATCAGGACAGCCATGCCCGTGGCAGCCGAGACAAAGTTCTGCACGGTCAGCGCCAGCATTTGCGTGAGGTAGCTCATCGTCGTTTCGCCGCCGTAACCCTGCCAGTTGGTGTTGGAGGCGAAGCTGACCGCCGTATTGAAGGCCGAATCCGGCGACACCGCCGCCAGTCCCTGCGGGTTGAGCGGCAGGATGCCCTGGAGCCGCTGCAGCCCATAGACGACCAAAAGCCCCAGCAGGTTGAAGACCAACAGCGCCGCGGCATACGTCTTCCAGGTCATCTCAGCATCGGGTTCCACCGCCGCGGCGCGATAGAAGAGGCGCTCGACGGGCGCCAGCACCGGGTGAAGAAACGTCCGCTGTCCGCTGTACACGCGCGCCATAAACCCGCCCAGCGGCTTGGCGAGCAGCAACAAGACGGCCAGATAGACCACAGGCAAAAGCCAGGAAGTGCTCATCCGAACTTCTCCGGTTTTAACAAGGCCACGAACAGATAGACCAACAGCGCCAGCGTGATCAGACCCACGGCCACAACCATCAGGCTCATGCGCCACCTCCCATCAGCCGCTCGCACAGCCACACGAGCCCCCAACTTGCGGCGAAGAAGATCAGCGCAAGGCCCACAAACGCAAAATCGAGCATCGAAACACCTCCATGAAGTTGTCTCCACTGTACACCTGAAACGCGTCAATCGGCGGACAAGAAAGGCAGGGACGATGTCAAGAAATCGTCAAGGTTGCGGAAAAACCCTTGACGGCCCGCGCTCGTCGGGCGTAAGATGGCGGTAAGAAACAATGGCGTGGGGCACGGGTGCTACCTGTGTCCCGTTTTTGTTGGCTCGCCACCAGTTCACAAGGAGACTATGACTCTCGCAGACGTTGAAGAAAGCCCTTCGTTTATCTATCAAGAGGCGAACTATCGTCCCAGCCGCTCGTGGCGCACCTGGCTCATCGGCCGGCCGCTCGCCACGGCAGACGCAGCCCATCAGGCCATCGGCAAGTTCGTCGGCCTGGCCGTCTTTTCTTCTGACGCGATGTCGTCGGTGGCATACGGCCCCCAAGAGATGATGATGGTGCTGGCCGCCGCGGGCGCGCTCGGCCTGGGCTATGCCGTGCCTCTCGCCATCGGCATCGTCGTGCTGCTAACAATCCTGACCCTATCGTATGAGCAGACCATCCATGCCTATCCCAGCGGCGGTGGCGCCTACATCGTCGCACGCGACAACCTCGGCGAACTGCCGGCGCAGATTGCCGGCGCCGCGTTGTTGACCGACTACATCCTGACCGTGGCCGTCTCTATCTCGTCCGGCGTCGCGCAGATCACATCGGCGTTCCCCCACCTCTATGCGTATCGCGTCGAGATCGCGGTCGCCCTGGTGCTATTCATCATGGTGATCAACCTGCGCGGGGTGAAGGAGTCGGGCGCAATCTTTGCGGCGCCGACCTACTTTTTCCTGGCGATGGCTTTCCTGACGGTCATCGTGGGATTGGCGCGCTTCCTGACCGGCAATCTGGGCGCCGTCGTTGACCCACCGTCACTTGAATTGACTCACGGCGCGCAGTCGTTGGGCCTGTTCTTGCTCCTGCGGGCCTTTGCCAGCGGCACCACTTCGCTCACCGGCGTCGAAGCGATCTCGAACGGCATCCCGGCCTTCCGCGAGCCGAAGAGCCGCAATGCCGGCATCACGTTGATCTGGATGTCGCTCATCCTGGGTTCTCTGATGCTGGGCATCACATTTCTGGCGCATCAGATCGGCGCGGTGCCCTCGGATCGCGGCGAGACCGTCATCTCACAGTTGGCGCGCACCGCGTTTGACAGCCGCGGGCTGATCTATCTGGCAACCATTGCGTCCACGACGCTCATCCTGATCATGGCCGCCAATACGTCGTTCGCCGATTTCCCTCGGTTGAGCGCGCTGGTGGCGAATGACGGTTTTCTGCCCAAACAATTGACTTACAAGGGCAGCCGGCTGGTCTTCTCGCGCGGCATCGCGACCTTGGCGATCATCGCGTCGCTGTTGATCATCGCCTTCCGGGCCAGCGTCACGGCGCTCATCCCACTCTATGCGATCGGCGTGTTCCTCTCTTTCACGCTATCGCAAGGGGGCATGGCGCGCCGCTGGTGGCGCGTCGGCCACTTGAAGGCCGGCGAGGAGATCAAAGACCCCGGTTCGACGCTGCACAATGAGCGTGGTTGGCAGACCAAGCTGGGCATCAACGCCGTTGGGGCCGTCTGCACTTTCGTCGTTATGATCGTGTTCGCAGTAACGAAATTTCGCGATGGCGCGTGGATCATCGTGGTGCTGGTGCCGGCCCTCGTCTTCATCTTTTCGCTGATTCATCGGCACTATCGAGACTTGGCGAGGCAACTTTCACTGGAACAATACGGCGCGCCGGCGCGCCTGGGCCGGCACCGGGTCATCATACCCATTGGTGGCGTACATCGGGGGTCGGTCGCCGCGCTCGCCTATGCCCGCGCGCTCTCATCTGATGTCACTGCGGTGTATGTGACCCTCGACCCCGCCGAGGCCGAGAAAGTGAAACGCAAGTGGGAAATCTGGGGTGAAGGTATCCGGCTGGTGGTGCTCGATTCGCCCTACCGGCTGCTGATCGAGCCGTTGCTGGGCTATATCCAAATGATTGATGCGCAGCGCCAGCCGGGCGAGGTCATTTCGATCATCGTACCCCACTTTGTGCCGAAGCACTGGTGGGCCAACGCGCTGCACGCGCAGACCGCGTTCATGTTGCGGATGGCGTTGTTGTTCAAGCGGGGCGTTGTGATCACGGAAGTGCCGTACCAGGTTGACTAGGTTCGCGAACCACGTCGCGATTTGACACCTAAGCCCCTTCTGGATATACTACAGGGGCTTGCGGGCCTGTAGCTCAGCTGGGAGAGCGCTACAATCGCACTGTAGAGGTAAGGGGTTCGAGTCCCCTCAGGTCCACTGTGGCTCGCGGGTGGCGAGTCCGATGATTAGTTGAATAAGTCAGCTTGGAACGGAAGCAGTAGGCCAGTTTCGCAGAGAGCGGGGGGATGTGGTGCAACTCCCGCAGGCGGTTGGAACCCGCCGCTCACAAAGGCCGAACTCGTCCGGGAGCTGCGCAGGTGAAGCGATGGTTGTGTTAGCTTGCGCCGGGTGTGCCCGTTATTGCACACACCAAAGAGTGGTCGGATGTATCATGGGCCTGTAGCTCAATTGGGAGAGCGCTTGAATGGCATTCAAGAGGTAAGGGGTTCGAATCCCCTCAGGTCCACCTGAACCGGCAACCAGGGTGGTACCGCGAAGTCCCCTTCGTCCCTGTAGTGACGATGGGGATTTTTGTTTTTGCGGGGTCAGAAACCAGTTTCGGGGATCGTGCGATGAATATCGTCTGCGGCAACTCCTTCGTGCAAGCACAGGCCTGCCTGCCCATCCCAGCGGCAGCGGGCGCCCTGCGCGCGCGGGCCGCGGACGCAACCCGAACCTGGCCCTGGCTGTGCGCGGAGAATCTGCTCCTGCCGCTTACCAGCGGCCAGGCGTAGGCGGCATCCCCTCCGTGGCAAAGCAAGCCATGCGTGGGCAAGCCGGGCGCACTGGCCGCATTCCCCTGGACGCGGGAAATCAGTAGACGAGGAAACAAGTAGACAGGTAGACGCGGACGTCACGTTGCAGTTGACGTTTCACGTTTGACGTATCACATTATGCGAGGCACCTATGGCCGAGAAATATATCCCCCAAGAGATTGAAGCCAGATGGCAGAAGGTGTGGGATGAGCACGAACTGTACGCGACGAAGCAAGATCCCACGCGACCCAAGTTCTACTTCCTGACGATGCTGCCCTATCCGTCCGGCGAGCTGCACATCGGGCACTGGTACGCAATGACGCCCTCCGATGCGGCCGCGCGCTACAAGCGGATGAAGGGCTACAACGTCTTCTTCCCGATCGGGTTCGACGCGTTCGGCCTGCCGGCCGAAAATGCGGCGATCAAGCGCGGCACGCACCCGCATACGTGGACCATGGCGAATATCGAGCGGATGCGCGGTCAACTGCGCAGCATGGGCGCAATGTGGGCCTGGGATCGCGAGGCGGTCTCGTGCGATCCGCGCTACTATGCCTGGTCGCAGTGGTTCTTCCTGAAGCTGTATGAGCACGGTCTGGCGTATCGCAAGATGTCGGCGGTGAACTTCTGCCCGAAGTGCAACACCACGCTGGCGCGCGAGCAGGTGTGGGGTGATGACCGCCATTGCGAGCGCTGCGACACGCCTGTCATCTTGAAAGAGCTGGCGCAGTGGTTTTTCAGGATCACGGACTATGCGGAGGAACTGAAGCGTTTCGACAATATCGACTGGCCGGAGCGCATCCGGGTCGCGCAGACCAACTGGATCGGCGACCGCAGCGAGGGCGCAGAGGTCGCATTCAAATCGGAGATGGGCGACGACATCGTCGTCTTCACCACCCGGCCGGATACCCTGTGGGGCGCGACCTTCATGGTGCTGGCGCCGGAGCATCCGCTGGTTGACAAGCTGACGCCCGTCACGCATCGCGCGGCCGTGTCTGCCTATCAGTTCCAGGCGGGTCGCCAGACCGATATCGAGCGCAGCGCAGCCGAGCGCGAGAAGACCGGTATCTTCACCGGCGCGTACGCCGTCAACCCGGTGAACGGCGCGCGTGTGCCGATCTGGATCGCCGACTATGTGCTGATGTCCTACGGCACCGGCGCGATCATGGCCGTGCCCGCGCACGATGACCGTGATTTTGCTTTCGCGCTGAAGTTCGGCCTGCCGATCATTCCGGTGATCGAGCGCACCGACCAGACCGCCAAGAGCGCGATCTGGGAAGGCTCGGTGACGGGCACGTTCGCGGGCGCGATCACCGACGCCGGGCTGCGCTGGGAGTGGCTGGAGATCGCCGGCCGCGGCCACTTCTATGCGGTGACGCTGAATGGCGACGCGCAGGTGGCGACCTACGCCCGGCTGCTGCAAGCGCATCTGAAGCCGGGGCACTGGGGCGACATCGTGGGCCGCGGCTGGCAGGTCGTGTTCGAGGATGGCCCGCTGGCGCTGACCTCGGTCGAGGCGGATGCGGCGATCATGGCGCGCTGCCATACCGGCTACGAGCATATGCGGCAATTCCGCACGACGATGGAGATGTGGTGGGCGGTCGAGTGGTATCGCGACGTGTTGTATCATCACGAATACGGCGCGATGATCAATTCGGGCGCGTTCAGCGGTACGCCCGGCGACGTGGCGAAGGCGCAGGTTACAGCGTGGCTGACGGCGCAAGGCAGAGGGCAGGCCGCGGTCAACTACCGGTTGCACGACTGGCTGATCAGCCGCCAGCGCTATTGGGGCGCGCCCATCCCGATGATCTACTGCGATTCGTGCGGCGTCGTGCCGGTGCCCTATGCGGAGCTGCCGGTGGTGCTGCCGATTGACGCCCCCATCCCTGCCACGGGCGAAAATGCACTGAAGTTCCACGCGAGCTTCCAGCACGTGAACTGCCCGAAGTGTGGTGGAGACGCCCGGCGTGAAACCGATACGCTGGACACCTTTATGTGCTCGTCGTGGTACAACTACGCCTATGTGACGCCCTACTGGAAGGCCGGTCAGCCGCTGAGCGCCGACGACACGCCGTGGGATCCGGCGGAAGGCGCCTACTGGCTGCCCGTGGATCAATACACCGGCGGGCCGGAACATGCCACCATGCACCTGCTGTACACGCGCTTCTTTACCAAGGCGCTGTGCGACATTGGCGTGGTGCCGTTCCGGGAGCCGATGCTGCGGCTGTTCAACCAGGGCATCATCCTGGGGCCTGACGGCCAGCGCATGAGCAAGAGCAAGGGCAACGTGGTCGCGCCCGACGATTGGGTCGAGAAATACGGCGCCGACAGCGTGCGCGCTTATCTGATGTTCATCGGCCCATGGGATGCCGGCGGCCCGTGGAATTTCCAGGGGATCGAGGGCGTGAAGCGTTTCCTGGAGCGCGTGTGGGGTGTGGTTGCGGAGTCAGGGGTCAGGGGGCAGCGGTCAGGGATCAGCGACGCAGACGCGGAGGCGCAGGTGCGCGAGCTGCGGCGCATGACGCACAAGACGCTGCAGAAGGTCACGGAAGACATCGAGGCGTTCAAGTTCAACACGATCATCAGCGCGTTGATGGAGTTCAACAATTACCTGGTGAAGGCGAAGGAGACGGCGGTTTCCGGCACGCCGGCCTGGGATGAGGCGATGGATACCCTGCTGCTGATGATGGCGCCCGAGATGCCGCACATCACCGAGGAGCTGTGGCAGCGGCGGCATGGCAAAGGCAAATTCACCGGCGCGCGCAGCATCCACGTCCACCCCTGGCCGGCCTACGATGCCGAGCTGGCGCGGGCCGATACGATCACGCTGGTCGTGCAGGTCAACGGCAAGGTGCGCGATCGCATCGAGGCGCCGGCCGACATCAGCGAAGCGGCGGCGCGCGAGCAGGCACTGGCCAGCCCGGCGGTCCAGAAGTGGATCGAGGGCAAGCCGGTCCGCAAGGTGATCTTTGCGGGCGGGAAGCTGATCAATATCGTCGTTGGGTAGGAGAGACGTAACGGGTGACGAGTGATGCGTGAAGAACGACACACCATCAACCCGTCACTCGTTACGATCACGCAGCACGTCAAGGACAACCATTATGAAAACCGCGATTGCCACGCCCGCCGCGCCGGCCGCGATCGGCCCGTATAACCAGGGGATTCGCGCCGGCGACTTTATCTTCTGCTCCGGCCAAACCGGCCTCGATCCGGCCACCGGCATCCTTCGTGAAGGGCTGGTGGCCCAGACCGAACAGGTGTTGGATAACCTGGCCGCGGTGCTGGCCGCCGCCGGTTCCAGCTTCGCCGATGTTATAAAGACGACCATCTTTCTGGTGGACATGGCCGATTTCCAAACCGTGAATGCGCTCTACGGCAAGCGTTTCTCCGGCGTGTTGCCGGCGCGCACCACGGTCGCGGCGTCCGGGCTGCCGCGCGGCGGCCTGGTCGAGATTGATATGACCGCTTACGTGCCGTAACGACAACGCGGTTTTCAACCGGGGGTGGCCGGCAGACACAGGGCGGGGTCTTCGGTTTCGAGGCTTCAGCCGGTCATCCGCCACACGCGACCCAACCGGCTGAAGCCTCGAAACCAGTACCCAAGCGCAATTTCGTTGGGGCTGTGGCCGGTCGCCTGACCGAGCCACTCGATATCCATCTGGAGGACAATATGGCGCTTTTGCTCACCCGTGCGGATGTTCAGTCCGCGTTGACCATGACCGACGCGATCAGCGCGGTCGAAGAGGCGTTTCGACAGCAACAGCAGGGCACGGCGCAACTGCCCTTGCGCACCCCGATTCGGATTCCGCAGCACAAAGGGGTGGTGTTGTTCATGCCGGCGTATATCGGCGGCATGGATGCGTTGGGCATGAAGGTGGTCACGGTCTATCCTGACAACCCCGGCAAACACAGCCTGCCGACCATCCTGGCGACGGTTCTGCTGAACGATCCGCGCACCGGGCAGTTGATCGCCATCATGGACGGCGCGTATCTGACCGCCATGCGCACCGGCGCGGCGAGCGGCGTCGCAACGAAGTATCTGGCCCGGCCCGATGCCAAAGTGGTCGGCATCTTCGGCGCGGGCATCCAGGCGCGCACGCAACTGATGGCGATGTGCGCCGTGCGCCCCATCGTCGCGGCCCGTGTCTACGATCCGATGACCGAACTGACCGGCGCGTTTTGCCGGGACATGAGCCAGGCGTTGGGCATCACCGTGCAACCCGTGACCGAGCCGCGCGGCGCGGTGGATGGCTGCGATATCATCGTAGCTGCCTCCACCAGCAAGGTCCCCGTCTTCGACGGTCAGTGGATCGCGCCCGGCACGCACATCAACGGGGTCGGCTCGCACTCGCTCGACGCGCGCGAGGTGGACTCAGTGACGATCCAGCGCAGCAAGGTGGTCGTGGATCTGCGCAGCGCGGCCCTGGCCGAGGCGGGCGACGTGGTCACGCCGATCAACGCGGGCGAGATCACCGTCGAGCACATCTACGCCGACCTCGGCGAGATCGTGACCGGCAAGCCGGGGCGCACAGACGCGGGCGAGATCACCTTCTTCAAGTCGGTGGGGCTGGCGATTCAGGATGTTTCCACGGCGACCAAGGTCTACGAATTGGCCCGGCAGAAGGGAATCGGCCAGGAAATCAACCTGTAAGCGCGTCCCGTTTGGGTCTTCCTGAGCACTTGCGTTTTCCCTGTTCCTTCGTTATAATCTTGGGCAGTCTTCGCTGGAGGAGGAGCCCCTTTTCTCATGAAGAAACACCAGACAGTGCAGTTTGCCCAGGCTGCAACGGAGGAGAACCTCATGGCGGCATTACTGGAGGAGGCGTTTAATTTTCCGAAACTCCGCCCCAGTGATGTCGTCAATGGCCGCATTGTAAAAGTAAGCCCCAACGAGATCCTCGTTGACATCGGCTACAAAGCCGACGCCATCGTGGATAGCCGCGAGTTGGAGCGGCTCGACCCTGCCTTCTTGGCGGATCTCTCGGTGGGTGATCCGGTCTCAGCGTATATCGTTCAGCCGGAAGATCGGGATGGCAATGTCGTCGTTTCGTTGCAACGCGCCCAGCAGGAGCAGGACTGGCGACAGGCGGAAGACCTGTTCAAGTCGCAAGACAGCTTCGATGGGGTCGTGACCGGCTACAATCGCGGCGGCGCGATCATCAAGGTGGGCCGGGTGCGCGGGTTTGTGCCGGCTTCGCAGCTTTCGGGTAAGTGGCAGGCGCAGCAAGATAACGAGGGGGATCCCGAACAGCGGTGGGCCAGGCTGGTCGGCCAGAAGATGCGCTTGAAGGTGGTGGAACTGGATCGCGAGCGCAATCGGCTGATCCTCTCGGAACGCGCGGCCGCTAAAGACGTGCGCCAGGGGCAGAAAGATCGCCTGTTGTCGGAGTTGAAACGGGGCGATGTCCTGAACGGGACCGTGACCAGTCTGGCGGCCTTCGGCGCATTTGTGGATATCGGTGGCGCGGATGGCCTGATCCACTTGTCCGAGATCGCCTGGCAGCGGTTGGAGCATCCGGCCGAGGTGTTGCATATGGGCCAGGAGGTTCAGGTCTATGTCCTCGGGGTGGATGATGAGAAAAAGCGCATCGCGCTCAGCCTGCGCCGGTTAACGCCTGAACCCTGGAGTGTGATTGATCAAAGATACGTGTCGGGCCAGGTCGTGATAGCGAAGATCACCAAGCTCACCAACTTCGGCGCATTCGCCAAGATTGACGATACCATCGAGGGGCTGATCCATATCTCCGAGTTGGCGGACTATCGCATTACTCACCCCAAAGAGGTCGTCCATGAGGGGGATGAGGTTCATGTGCGCATCATGCGCATTGACGCCGAACGGCGGCGCATCGCGCTCAGCCTGCGGCAGGCCGCCGAGGATGCCTACGTCGAGGTGGATTGGCGGGATGAGGCCCAGGTCGGGCCGGTGGCCGAGCTGAGCGGCGCATCTAGCCCGGTGGTCACTTTCTGAATTCATGCGTGCTTGGCTGGTACGCGTATGGCAATCTGCACAGCGTGCCGGTGAGAGACGCTGAATCTGCTCATATGCCAGGTGAGCTTAAGGAGCGGAGGCACGCTGTGCGCCGCTCCTTTTTGTTTATTGCGGATGCCCGCTTACGCCCTCTTTCGTGGAGTATGTTATAATCGCGCTTGGCGTCGCAGTGAACACAAGAAGCTGATGTGGGTATAGATGATTTGTGAGTTTATCGCAATTTTTATCTGCGCGCAACATGCAAGGGATGAGAAACTATGGCAGACAACTTAGATCGTTTCACGAAACACGCTCGCCAGGTATTACAACTCGCCCAGGAAGAGGCGGTTCGGCTTAATCACAATTATATTGGGACGGAGCACCTGCTGCTGGGCCTGGTCAGGGAAGAAAGCGGCCTGGCCTCCCGTATTTTGCGTGAGCAGGGTGCGACCGGCCCCGAAGTCAGCCGGATCGTCGAGCGCATGGCCCCGCGTAACCCTCGTCCGCCCTTCGGCAAACCCACCTTGACCCCCCGCACCAAGCATGTGATCGAGTTAGCCGTCGAAGAAGCCCGGAAGCTCAGCCACCCCTACATCGGTACCGAGCATTTGCTGCTCGGTCTGGTGCAAGAGGGGGAAGGCATCGCGGCCGAGGTGTTGCGCGGTTTGAACATCGGCATGGACAAGGTGCGCACCGAGACCACCAAGGCGATCCTCGAGAGCCAGGTGCAGGAGAAGGCCACCAAGAAGAAGGACTCCAAGACCCCACTGACCGATCAATTGGGCTTCGATCTGACCGCGCGCGCCGAGGCGGGCAAGCTCGACCCGGTGATTGGCCGGGAAAAAGAGATCGAGCGGGTCATCCAGATCCTCAGCCGGCGCACCAAGAACAACCCGGCGCTGATCGGCGAGCCGGGAGTTGGCAAGACGGCGATCGTCGAGGGGCTGGCGCAGCGCATCATCGCCGGCGACGTGCCGGAGCCGTTGATTGACAAGCGGGTCTTGATGCTGGATGTCGGCGCGCTGGTGGCGGGCACGATGTACCGCGGCCAGTTCGAGGAGCGCCTGAAGAAGGTCATCGAAGAGATCACCAACACCGACGCGATCCTCTTTATTGATGAAGTCCACATGATCGTCGGCGCGGGCGCGGCCGGCAGCAGCGTGGATGCCGCCAACCTGCTCAAGCCGGCCCTGGCGCGCGGCGACTTGCAGTGCATCGGCGCGACGACCCTGGATGAATATCGCCGGTACATCGAAGGGGATGCCGCGCTCGAACGGCGCTTCCAGCCGGTGCGGGTGGATGAGCCGACCATCGAGGAAACCGTCCTGATTCTCAAGGGCGTGCGGCCGGCCTACGAAAAGCACCATCAGTTGGCGATCTCCGACGCCGCACTGGACGCGGCCGCGCGTCTGTCGGCGCGCTATGTGCCCGATCGGTTCCTGCCGGACAAAGCGATTGACCTGATGGATGAGGCTTCCAGCCGCGTGCGTATGTACAAGTCGCCGCATTCCAGCAGCCTGCGCGAGGCATTCCGCGAGCTGAAGACGACTCAACGCCGGAAGGAAGAGGCCGTCGTGGCCAAACGCTACGACGATGCGCTCGATCTGCGCCACAGCGAGTTGGATCTGGAGAAGAAGCTCGAACAGCTTCGCCGCGGCTGGCAGGAGTTGGCCCCGCAGCCGACCGTCAACGAGGAAGACATCGCCGAAGTGGTGGGGATGTGGACCGGCATCCCGCTCCAACGCCTGATGGGCGAAGAGACCGCCCGGCTGTTGGAGATGGAAGGGTATCTACACAAGCGCGTCGTCGGGCAAGACGAGCCGGTCAAAGCCATCTCGAAAGCGGTCCGCCGCGCCCGCACCGGCCTGAAAGACCCCAAGCGGCCGATCGGCACCTTCATGTTCCTCGGCCCGACCGGCGTGGGCAAGACGCTGCTGGCGAAGAGCCTGGCGGAGTTCCTGTTCGGCTCCGAAGAGGCGCTCATCAAAATAGATATGAGCGAATTCATGGAGCGGCATAACGTCAGCCGTCTGGTGGGCGCGCCGCCCGGCTACATCGGGTACGAGGAAGGCGGCCAATTGACCGAGGCGGTCCGCCGGCGACCCTATTGCGTGATCCTCCTGGACGAAATCGAGAAGGCCCATCCCGAGGTCTTCAATATGCTCCTCCAGGTCATGGAAGATGGCAATCTGGCGGACGCCAAGGGGCGCCGCGTGGATTTCCGCAACGCGATCATGATCATGACCTCCAACGTCGGCGCCAACCTGATTAAGCATGGCGCATCGCTCGGCTTCGCCACTTCGCGCGACGAGCAGAAGCAGCAAGAAGACGAGTATCAGACGATGCGCGAGCGCGTGACCGATGCACTCAAGCGCACCTTCCGTCCTGAATTCCTCAACCGCCTCGATGGCGTGATGGTTTTCCGCAATCTGACCAAGGAACAGATCACCGATATCGTGGATCTGGAACTGAGCAAAGTGCGCGGCCAGTTGGCCGAACAGAACATCCGGCTGGTGGTCACTCAGGAAGCGAAAGAAATGATCGCCGAGGTG
The DNA here is from genome assembly GCA_964647225.1 of uncultured Anaerolineales bacterium. Taxonomy (GTDB): domain Bacteria; phylum Chloroflexota; class Anaerolineae; order CG2-30-64-16; family CG2-30-64-16; genus CAZYHE01. The sequence continues at coordinate 538 of CAZYHE010000059.1, read as the reverse complement.
GGCTACGACGCGGAATACGGCGCGCGGCCACTGCGCCGCGTGATCCAGGATAAGATCGAGGATCGCCTGAGCGAGGGGCTGTTGTCGAGCGAGTTCAAGCCCGGAGATACCGTCACCGTGATGCTCGATGACCAGCGACGGCTGGACCTGGTCGTGGGTCAAGCGCTGGCCGAAGCCGCGCGTTCCGGGACCGTCCTGGAATTGGCCGTGCCCGTGCTTGCCTGAAATGGGCCGGGGAACTGCACAACAGCCGCGTGCGTCTTGCACGCGGCTGTTTTTTTGGAACAAGACTGTGAGGGTTCGTATGCGCGCCATTCGCCGCGTGAGCTTGCGCTTTCTGATCGCGATTCTGCTGCTTTGTGGTTCGCCAGTCGTGTCATTGCGAGGGGCGGGTTTTGCCCCGAAGCAATCCCTTCCGACGCCGGGGATTGCTTCGGCCCAAACAGCGGGCCTCGCAATGACAACCGCCTCGCAAATCGGCGGCCCCTTCGTCCCCGGCGAAGTCGTGATCGGCTGGCAGCCGGAGTCTGCCGCGCGG